>CAITDX010000019.1 GCA_903891335.1 uncultured bacterium | reverse complement strand
TTAATTTAAATAAATTTTTTAATAAAACCTTGATCTATTTGCTGATTCTTTTTCTCTTTGTACCATCACTCCTTGGAGCTTTTGGTTTAAGTGGTCGGACTGAGCAAATCACCATTAGTCAAATGGTGACTGACATTCGTGAAGACAAGGTTGCTAAGATGGAAGTCTATGGTCAAGAACTGCGCCTCACCTACAAAGATGAAGCCAAGAAAATCGCCAAAAAAGAAGAAGGTCAGCAGGCTCTGCAAATCCTCAACGCAGCTGGCATTGATTTGAGCAAAGTTGATACGGAAGTGCACGATGCAACCTTTTTCCAGCTGTTGTGGGAATTGATCATTAACTTCTTGCCAATTATCTTGATGTTTGTCTTCTTGATGATCATGTTCCGTCAAGCTCGTGGGGGTGGGGACATGATGTTTGGCATGGGTAAGAGTAAGGCTAAAGTTTTCGTCAAAGGCAAGCAAACCATTTCCTTTAAAGACGTGGGTGGTATGGATGAAGCCAAGAAAGAACTTGAAGAGATTGTAGATTTTCTCAAAAATCCCAAGAAATACACTAAGGTTGGTGCTCGTACTCCCAAGGGTGTGCTATTGGTTGGTCCAGCAGGGACAGGTAAAACTTTGCTCGCTCGAGCAGTGGCTGGTGAAGCCAACGTCCAATTCCTCTCGATTGCAGGTAGTGAATTTATGGAGATGTTGGTGGGTGTGGGTGCTTCTCGGGTGAGAGATCTATTTGATACCGCAAAAAGGATTGCTCCATCAATTATTTTCATCGACGAGATCGATGCTATTGGTCGAACTCGCAGTCGCAATAGCATGTCTTCTCATGATGAACGTGAACAAACCCTCAATCAGATTTTGGTGGAAATGGATGGCTTTGCTCAAAACGACAATGTGATCGTGATGGCAGCCACCAATCGTGGCGACATGCTTGACCCAGCTTTAGTTCGTCCCGGTCGTTTTGATCGTCGCGTTCAAGTCAATCTTCCCGATTTAGAAGAGCGTAAATATATCTTGAGTATCCATGCCAAGAATAAAGCCTTTGTGCCTGAGCTTAATTGGGAAAAAGTAGCCAAGCGCACTGTTGGTTTTTCTGGAGCTGATCTGGAAAATATGCTCAATGAAGCTGCCATTGCTACCGCCCGTGAAAACCGCGAGGCGATCACTATGGAAGACATCGAAGAGGCTTCAATGAAGGTTAAGTATGGTCCAAGTAAAAAACGTCTCCAAGATGAGTTAGAGAAGAAAATGACTGCGTATCATGAAGCCGGTCATGCAGTTTTGGCTCATGTTTTGCCCTATGCTGATCCAGTGCATCGAATTTCAATCGTTTCTCGAGGCCAGGCTTTAGGCTACACCTTCACTCCTCCAGAAAAAGATAAACTCCAGATCCTCAAGTCAGAATTATTAGATGACATGACAGTGATGTTGGGTGGTCGGGCAGCGGAAATGTTAATCTTCAATGAGCAAACTGCGGGTGCGAGCAATGATATCGATCGAGCTACTCGCATTGCGCGGAGTATGGTTATGCGCTTTGGTATGAGTAAGTTAGGCCCAGTGCACTTTGCACCTCAGTATGAAACCGAAGATTATAGTCGTGCTTGGGGTGAACCAGATCGTCCTTCACTGAAGATTCAAGAAAAAGTCGATGAGGAAATGATTGAATACATCAAGCAAGCTGAAGAGCAAGCCATGACTCTCTTGAAAAAATATCGCAAACAGCTTGAGCGTGTTACGGAGGAACTCCTCGACAAAGAAACTCTCGATGGTGATGAGTTTACCAAATTGATGGAAATGCCAAAAGCCAAGGCTGCCTAAAGAATGATAAGATAGGAGCATGCGGCGAATTTTGCTTCAGCTTTTCGGACGGAGAACCTTGCGAAAAGTGTTATTGGCTTTATTTTTCTTAAGTTTATCCCTGGCAATTATGATTGTTCCTCTGGAGGTTGGTCGGCCGGGGGCGAGCATCGCTGGTCTGGGTGATGCATTGTGGTGGGCTACTACCACGATTACTTCGGTTGGGTATGGCGATGTGGTGCCAGTTACTTGGGAGGGGCGAGTCATCGGAGTAGTGCTGCAGGTAATTGGAGTTTTATTGATGGGTAGTTTGATTGGGAGTATTGTGTCAGAGTTAAGTCGCAAGCGTGAAACCTATGAATGGATGAAAACTGCCGCTAAACTTGACCAAATTACTGCCGAGCTTGAAGAAAACCGTCGTAAACTTGATTTCATTATTTTGCAAAATGGAGAGAAACAGAAAAAAAATTGATATGAAGCGAAAAACTTTTCTCTTGCTCGATGCTCATGCACTCATTTATCGTAATTACTACGCGATCCCCAATTTAACTGATCCAGAGGGAACATTGGTTAACGCAGTCTATGGTTTCAGCAAGCAAACATTGAATGCCATTTCTTATTTTGAGCCAGAGTATATCGCCGTTTGCTTTGATCATCCGAAACCAACCTTTCGTCATGAGAAGTTTGATGGTTACAAAGCCAAGCGCGCCAAAATGCCAGATGACCTCATTCCTCAAATTGCTTTGGTCAAGCAGGTGGTTGAAGCAATGGGCATCCCCTTATTCGAAGTGCCTGGTTATGAAGCTGATGACTTGATTGGTACCGTCAATGCACGTGTGGAAAATCTCGATCGTCAATTACTTACGGTAATTGTGACTGGTGATCAAGACTCTTTTCAGTTGGTTGACAACGATACACATATTTTCATGCCTTCTCGAGGTAAACAAAAAGGTGATATCGAGTATGATAGTGAATTGGTGAAAAAAAAATGGGGTATTGCCCCCGATCAAGTTGTCGACCTTAAAGCACTGATGGGTGATACATCTGATAATATTCCGGGTGTTAGTGGGGTTGGTCCAAAAACTGCGCTGAGTTTAATTCAGCATTTTGGTAGTTTGCAGGCTATCTATGATTATCTTGAGACACATCCTGCCGGTGATGGACAGTTGCTCAAAGGTGCGCTCTTGACGAAGCTCCTCACCCAAAAAGACCAAGCCTTTCTCAGTCAGGATTTGGCTCGCATCCGTTGTGACGTGCCAATTGATTTTGATTTAGAACAATGTCGAGTAACTGGTTACGATAAAAATCAGGTGATTGCGTTGTTTCAGAAGTTTGGTTTCAAGTCACTGATCGCGAGTTTGCCTCAGGATGCATTTGAAACTTCAGTGCAAGAAGCCTTGTTTTAGCAATTTTTACCAAATCTATGTCACGTCAAACTCAAGTAGCTCAGCAACTCTCACACCTCAAAATTGCCCTCGTTCATGATTATTTACGTGAATACGGTGGAGCTGAGCGAGTTTTGGAAGTGCTACATGAACTGTTTCCAGAGGCACCAGTGTACACAGCTTTCACTGATAAAAAAGCCATGGGGACTAACTGGCAGCGGTTTGCAACTTGGGACATTCGTGAGAGTGTTATCACGCGCTTTCCGCTGTATAAGCAATTATTTTCTCCATTGCGAGTCTTTGCGAAATGGGCATTTGAACAATTTGATTTTAGCAGTTATGACCTCATTATTAGTTCATCCAATGCCTATTTTGCCAAGGCAGCACGCGCTCGTATTGGTCGTCATCTGTGCTATTGCCATACTCCGCCTAGAGTGCTCTATGGCTATAGTGCCAAGAGTAATTGGCAAGCCAATCCGTACACTCGTTTTGCAGGCAATTTACTCAATCACGTAGTCCGCCAACAGGATTTCAAGGCTGGACAGAATCCTGATCTGATGATTGCTAATTCAGTAGAAACTGCGTTGCGCATTAAGAAATTTTATAAGCGTGATAGCGTGGTGGTTCATCCGCCGATTATGGTATTTGAGGAAGCAGCAGCTTTTTTCAAAAATTTGGACAAAGCTGGACTTCAGAAACTAACCAAGCACAAACATCAGTCATACTATCTGTATGTGAATCGCTTGGCTTTGGCGAAACATCCAGAATTAGCAGTGAAGGCAGCGAACACACTGGGAGTTCCATTAAAAGTGGTAGGAACGGGCTCAATGCTTGTTGATTTACAAAAACTCGCATTACCTAATGTTGAATTTTTGGGTGGCGTGGATGATCAGCAACTCATGGAACTCTATCGAAATGCCCGAGCTCTAATTTATCCAGCAGTTGATGAAGATTTCGGGATGGTGCCAGTGGAGGCTATGGCTTTTGGAACGCCTGTCATCGCTCACCGTTCTGGTGGACCGAAAGAAACAATTCGTGAAGGGCGCACAGGAGTCTTTTTTGATGAGTTGAGCGCATCAGCGTTGGTGGCAGCAATTAAGGATTTTGAGCGTGATTTTGTTACCAATCCACGAGAGATCCATCAAGCTGCTAGAGCTTATTCAGTTGAGAATTTTACCAAGCAAATCACCACTCTTATTGCTCGACAACTGGGCAAATTTAGAAATTAGGGTTCATTCTTAATCATTTTGACTTTTGCTACTTCATTGATCGGCATGAACACTTCTGCGCGTAGGGCTGCGGCATCAGTCGCAATTTGTTGATTTTGCTTATTCCCACCGAGGAATTCAGTGCTAAGTGTATAGTTGCCCGGCTCAATATTGAGGAAGGTGATAGGAACGAGTTCGCTATTTCTAGCCTTTGGATCGAAGTTAGCGATGATTAGCTCGGTTTGACCGAGGTCATTGCGAGCAGCAAGGGCTTTGACGAAAGAACCAAGTCCAGTGATCTGCAGACGCTGCTCAGGAATGCTATCAAGCAAGCGCAGGGCTCGATAACGAGGCTTACTGTTGGCTCCAAAGTCATTATGAGTGAACATACCCCAACGACCCCAATTGGCTTTACCCTCAGGATCTTTGCCATCTTGAATTTCAAAAGCAAAGGCACGAGTGACTTTATTGCTCATGGAGATTGCAGCGGCAACGGTGTGAGCTGCTGAATAAGCCGAGTCATAACCAGCATGATTATTACTATCATGACCCCATTCGGTAATATGAAACTCGAGGGTTGGTTCAAGTTGAGGATAAGCCTGCACCCATTCTTTAGCGAGTTGCATATCTTCGGCAAATTTACCTAGATCCGTAGTGTAGCGATGCCAAGAGAAGAAGTCGCAACGCCAATTGTTTTCAATGCAGCCTTTGGCCCACGCATCAAACCAATTTTTATAGAGAGCGGTGATGGCCGGACCGCCAAGCTTGAAAGGCATCACACCTCGGGCATTCTTTGCTCCGGTACTAGCATAGGCATACATGGTTAGGTAGTTTTTGTCGCCATAATACTTATATGAACCAAATAAATCTGGTTCATTCCAAACCTCATAGTAGACATCGCTAATTTTACGGGTGCCACTGAGGTGCTCGATGGTTTTTTGGACGGTAAGTTGCCAGTCTGCCCAGTTGGTTGGATAAGCCAAAATATCTCCTGAAGAAATCGCTGGTGGCATGTAGCTGAGAGCGATATAGGGTTTGGCTCCAGTTGCTAAGATATCATCAATAATCAGATCAAACTTGGTCCAATTGAAGGTGATGTTGCCGGGAGTACCTTGGACGATATCATAGAAATCGTAAATATGGTCAATCCGAATATATTCTGGTTTGAGTGCTGCCACAGGTTGAGTGAGTTGTCCGATGCGCCAATTATGATCTTCACCACCCTGAGCTAAGTTTCGCCAAGGTCGTTGAATTTCGCCCAAAACTGCAGTGGTGTCGACAATGAGGTTGGCAGGGGTGCCGCTCGCCTGACCAAAGAATTCGCGTACAACTTTGATTTGCCAGGCTCCAGCCAAGACCGCCACTAAAATGACGATAATTCCCAAGAAAGACAGAATCGCCTGGCGTTTCTTTTTGAGACGAGGGTTAACGGGGTATTTGTTGGTAGTGGACGGAGTTGACATACGGTATTCATGCTAGCAAAAAATCCACCGCTTGTCTTATTGACTTTCTGTCTTTATAATCGACCCCGTCAGATCGAGCTAGCGCTTTATCCTGACAGCAACAATTAACAGATCAATAAATTGGTGGGGAAAATTGATAATTTTTTGTTATTGCCAGTTTTCCCAACTCAATTTATTGACTGGATACACAATACAAAAAGGAATTACATGGCAGCAAGCTTACATGTTTCTATTTCCGCTGAAACAATTCTTAATTTTTTTGGTTTAGAAATTAGTAATTCGATCTTCACCAGCTTGATTGTGAGTTTTTTCTTAGTTGGTTTTGCGTTGTATTTTCGTTCTCAATTTCGACACACTGACAAGCCCAGTGCTTTGCAGAATTTTGTCGAGATGATCGTGGAGAGTTTATATAATTTTGTTCATTTCATCACCGAGAATCACAAGAAATCTGCCTTATTTTTTCCGATTATTGCTACTTTTTTTATTTTCATTGTCCTTAATAACTACTTAGGTTTGTTTCCTGGTGTAGGGTATGTGATGGTGCAAGAACAACACATTAGTCAATCTGACCTATCGACACAAGCAATGGCTTCTACTGCTCCAGCTGAAACCGCAGTTCCGGTGACTGAGGTCGCAGAAGGAGAGCACGCTACTGAAGAGACCACAGATGCATCAGTGACTCATGATGAGACTGCGGATTCTGGCGAAGGGAGTGCTCTTCACAAAGCAGTGCCACTCATGCGTGCTGCCACTGCTGATTTAAACACAACCCTTGCATTGGCAATTATTTCAGTAGTTTTGACTCAGGTCTTTGGTGTCAGTCATTTGGGCCTAGCCTATTTTAAGAAATTTATCGATTTTTCAAGCCCAATTGGATTTTTTGTTGGCATTTTGGAAATGATTTTGGAAACTGCTAAGATTGTTTCCTTTGCCTTCCGTTTATTTGGTAATATTTTTGCTGGAGAAGTATTGTTGGCAGTAATGACCTACTTAGTTGGTGTATTGGTGCCAGCTCCTTTCTATGCACTTGAACTGTTTGTGGGCTTCATCCAGGGATTGGTTTTTTCAATGCTAACCCTCTTATTCTTTAACTTGGCCACCAAAGGTCATCATGAAGAAGAGCATGAGGTGGCGCAGGCCTAATTCGTTATTCTAAATTAGCAACTACGCAATTAATAAGTAATTAACAAAAAAATAAAAACAAAAAAAAGGAGTTTTTATGCAAGACTTAGCAGTCGGTTTGGCCATGGGACTAGGTGCACTTGGACCAGGCATTGGTATCGGTATCTTGGTTTCCAAGGCTTTGGAAGCAATTGGACGCAATCCAGATGCTAGTAATAAAATTCAAACCAACATGATTTTGGGTATGGCGTTTGCTGAAGCAATTGCTATTTACGCACTCGTGGTGGCCTTGATTATCAAATTCGTTTAAAGAGAGGCCAAAACAAAGGAGTCTAAGCTATGGAGATACAATTAACCCAAATTATTTTCCAAATTATCAACTTCGGTGTGGTCTTGGGCGCCTTGACTTATTTCGTGTATAAGCCAGTTTTGAAGTTGCTCAATGACCGTCGCGAGAAAGTCGCCGCCGCCGCTGCTGCTGCTGGTGAAGTCATGCAAGAGAAGGAAGAGCTGGAGCGTGTACGCGAGAAAACCTTAGTGAAGGCAAGTCAAAAAGCCAAGAAGATTGAGGATGATGCCAAGCGCGAGGCTCGTGAGCAAGCCAAGGCTATCCTTGATCAGGCAAAAGCAGAGATGACTGCTCGTGAAAATAAATTCAATGCTGAGCTTACTAAAATGAAGAAAGAGGAGCTCAAGAAAAATGAAGCCATGATCAAGCAAGCTGCAGTGCTTATGGCAGAAAAAGTTCTTGGTCAGGCTATTGATGCCAAAAAACACCAAAAGTTGATTGACGAGCAAATCGATCAAGTTATTGAAAGTCTTTAACAAACTATGTTGCAAATTACTATTGCGAGTGCAGTTGCCTTAAGCGACGAGCAAAAGAAAAAACTAGAAACAGGTATGCAAAAGAAGCATCCTCAAGAGGAGTTGTCTTTTGTGTATCAGTTACAACCACAACTACTGGGCGGACTGAGTGTCAGCATGGCTGGCAAACTCTATGATGCTAGTGTGCGCGCTCGCCTTAACCAACTTGCGGCTAAACTTTAAATTTTATGACAAAATCAGATATTTTCGCCAACCTCAGTGCAATTTCCAAAGATGATCTTGCCCCTCAGGAAACCTCTGTGGGAACAATTATTTCTTATGCTGATGGCATTGTGTTTGCTGATCAACTTCATGATGTGCAGGCAGGTGAATTAGTAACATTTGGAGGGGATACTTATGGACTCGTGCTCAATCTCGAAAAAGAGCGCGTGGGTATCATTGTTCTTGCAGGGCCAGAAACTTTAAAGGCAGGTGATAATGTCTATCGTACGGGTAAAATTTTATCGATCAATGTTTCTGATGAAGTGATTGGTCGGGTGATCAATCCCATGGGTCAAGCGATTGACGGTAAGTCAGCTATCGCCAAAGACAAAGAAATGTTTTTGGAGAAGATTGCCCCTGGTGTCATTACGCGTGAAGGTGTGAATCAGCCTATGCAAACTGGCATCAAGGCAATTGATGCTTTGATTCCAATTGGTCGCGGTCAGCGCGAATTGATTATTGGTGACCGCAATACCGGTAAATCATCGGTGGCTTTAGCGAGTATCCTGAACCAAAAAGGCCAGGATATGATTTGTATCTATGTGGCCATTGGTCAGAAAAAATCTACACTTGCTCAATTTGTGCAGGTTTTGGAAGACAAGGGCGCAATGGAATACACCGCCGTAGTGTCAGCCTCTGCATCTGAATCAGCATCTCTCCAGTTTTTGGCTCCCTATGCTGGTCAAGCAGTAGCAGAATACTTTCTAGCCAAAGGCAAAGATGTTTTGATCGTTTTTGACGACCTAAGTAAGCATGCTCAAGCATATCGTGAGATTTCACTTCTGCTCAAGCGTCCTTCTGGTCGTGAAGCCTATCCTGGTGACGTTTTTTACTTGCACTCTCGTTTGCTCGAACGTGCCTGTAAGCTCAATCAAGAAAATGGTGGTGGTTCAATCACCGCTCTTCCAATTATCGAAACCCAAGCCAATGACGTTTCAGCTTATATTCCAACCAACGTGATTTCTATCACTGACGGTCAGATTTATCTTGAAACTGAATTGTTTAACTCTGGTGTTCGTCCTGCTATCAACATTGGTCTTTCAGTGTCTCGTGTAGGTTCAGCTGCACAACTGAAAGCTATGAAGCAGGTTGCAGGAAGTTTGAAGCTTGACCTGGCTCAGTTCAGAGAATTGGAAGCATTTGCTCAATTTAGTTCTGATCTTGATGCAGCCACCAAGAAGCAACTCGAACGTGGCAAGCGGGTAAGTGAGATCTTGAAACAAGCTTGGGATTGGCAAATGTCAGTCGCTGATCAGGTGTTGGTGATTTATGCAGCAGTGAACGGCTACTTAGATGAGATTGCTATTGCTGACCTCTTAACTTTTGAAGCTGATTACCTGCACTTTGCGAAGAGTAATTATGCTGAGCTGGTAGAGACACTCAATAAAGGACCAAAAATTGAAGGGAAGCTTGAGACTGATATAAAAGCACTGCTGAGTGATTTTGCCAAGACTCACCCTCATTTTTATCAGAAGGAAGCTTAAAGCCTTATGGCGAACGCAAGAATTATCAAACGCCGCGTCAATTCTGTTAAAAACATTGCCAAAATTACCAAAGCAATGCAGTTGGTTTCGGCAAGTAAAACTCGCTATTCTCAGAAAGTGGCGACAAGTTCTTTGCCATACGTTAATGCACTGCTTGATTCACTTGAGACAGTGGCCAACTTCGCTGAAGCGGGACTGCATCCTTATCTCAACCGCGATCGCTCTGGCACAGACGTTTTGATTGTGATTTCCACCAACAAAGGCTTGTGTGGTTCGCTCAATACTAATTTGTTTAAGAAGCTAGTGTTGTGGTCGAAATCTCGTCCTGATGCAGCATATATCGCAGTCGGTCAGAAGGCAGTCAACTTTTTGCGCATGTATGGCTTTAATATGATTGCTGGTTTCACTGATTGGCCAGAAAAAACCAAGCTGAGTGATGTCTTGCCATTGATTGATTTGGTGAGAGCGAAATATCTAGCTGGTCAAATCAACCGAGTTGATGTGCTTTTTACTGATTTCATCAATTCACTCCAACAACGCAGCCTGCTTTTTCGCTTACTGCCATTGGAGGACTTGCAAATTCAGCAACTCAATAGTGAATTCCAAAATAAGACTATTAAAGTTCAGTCTAAACAGACGGCTAGTGAGATCAAGAAAAAACGAGCCAATTATTTACTTGAGCCAAGTCCTCGTGAGCTGATGGACTTTTTGCTGGATTATTATTTGGAACTAAGTTTTTATCACCTCGTACTTGAGGCTTTGGCGAGTGAACATTCTGCCCGAATGCTGGCGATGAAGAGCGCTAGTGACAATGCCAAGGAATTGGTGGGTACTCTTCAGCTTGACTTTAACAAGTCTCGTCAGGCTATGATTACGAATGAATTACTTGATATCAATAGTGCCAAGATGCGCTAATCACAAAACTACGAAACACAATAAGGAACACTAAGGAAAATTTATGCAGCACACTCATCACAACTTAGGCAAAATTGTCAGCGTGATTGGACCAATCATCGACATCACCTTTGCTAATCAATTACCAGCTATTTATAACGCGCTCAAGCACGAGCGCACCGGTTTGGTTCTAGAAGTTGAGCAGCAACTCGATCAACAAACGGTTCGCTGTCTAGCTTTGGGTGCTACTGATGGTCTCGCTCGCGGTGAGGAAATTATCGATACTGGGGCTGCCATTTCTGTGCCCATTGGTGAAGAAACGCTTGGTCGCATGTTCGATGTGGTTGGCAATCCCATTGATGGCAAAGGACCAGTGAATTCCAAGAAAACTGCTCCTATTCACAAGAGTGCTCCAGAGCTTACCGCTCTTGAAACCACTCCCTCAGTTTTGGAGACGGGTATTAAGGTTATTGATCTTATTTGTCCTTTCAAGCGTGGTGGTAAGATTGGTATCTTTGGTGGTGCAGGTGTTGGTAAGACCGTTATTATTCAAGAATTGATTCGTAACATTGCTCAAGAGCATCACGGCCACTCAGTCTTTGCTGGTGTGGGCGAGCGCTCTCGTGAAGGCAATGACCTCTACCACGAAATGAAAGATTCTGGAGTCTTGGCAAGTACGGTGATGTGTTTCGGTCAGATGAACGAGCCACCAGGAAATCGTGCTCGCGTTGCTTTAACCGCCTTAACCATGGCTGAATATTTCCGTGATGAGAAAAATGAAGACGTGTTGCTCTTTATCGACAACATCTTCCGTTTCTCCCAGGCGGGTAGTGAAGTTTCAGCATTGCTGGGCCGCATTCCTTCAGCTGTCGGTTATCAACCAACCTTAGCCACTGATATGGCTGCTTTGCAAGAGCGCATCACCTCAACCAAGAAGGGTTCAATCACTTCCATGCAAGCCATTTATGTGCCTGCTGATGACTACACCGATCCCGCCCCAGCTACTACTTTTGCTCACTTGGATTCAACCATTTCTCTCGAGCGTCGTTTATCTGAGCAGGGTATTTACCCAGCCGTTGATCCACTTAACTCTGACTCCAAGATTTTGGAAAAAGGCATTGTTGGTGAAGAGCACTATGAAGTTGCTCGCAACGTCCAAAAAATCTTACAACGCTACAAAGAATTGCAAGACATCATTGCCATTTTGGGTATTGATGAGTTGAGTGAAGATGACAAAAAAGTCGTAGCCCGTGCCCGTAGAATTCAGAAATTCTTATCACAGCCTTTCTTTGTAGCTGAGCAATTTACCAACATCAAAGGTGCTTACGTGCCAGTTGCAGAGAGTATTCGTGGTTTCAAGGAAATTCTTGAAGGTCGCTACGATCACTTACCAGAGCAAGCCTTCTACATGGTCGGTACAATTGATGAGGTAGTCGCCAAAGCAGAATCATTAAAAGATTAATAGATTAAATAGATAGATACTTGTTGTCATGAGCACTAAATTACACTTAACCATTGTGTCGCAGGAAGAAAAACTGTTTGATCAGGAGGTGGAGTCAGTGACGTTGCCTACCAACAATGGAGTGATTACAATTCTCAAAGATCATCAGCCACTGATTAGTAAACTCGAATTTGGTGAGCTTTCTTATGTAGTAGCCGGTCAAGAGCACAGCATGCTGTTGACACAGGGTTTCGTTAATAAGAAACCAGACAATCAAGTTTTAGTGGTCGTTGATTCAGCATTTAGTGCCCGTGAACTCAGCAACGCTAAGATTCGTGCCGCACTAGCTCGAGCCAAAGAAGCATATCGCATGTCCAAGGACAAGCAAGAACTACTGATGATTGAAGCTTCACTCAAGCAACTCTTCTGGGAAGTGCAGCTAGCGAATAAGAAGAAGAACTAATTAGGTGCTGCCTCAAGCGCTGCTTCATACAGGATTCTGCTTTACATTTACACAATTCTCTTGACACTTTAGCAAACTCTTGCTACGATTGCTAATATATGATCGACCTCGTTGCCCGCCAGATTCAAATTTTACGTGCCATCATTGAAGAATTCATTGAGACTGGCATGCCGGTTGGTTCAGAGAAAATCGATAAGAAATTCAACATTGGTGTCTCGCCTGCGACCATTCGCAATGAAATGGTTTATCTAACCAAACAAGGGTATCTCATCAAATCACACATTAGTGCTGGCCGGGTGCCAACTGCGCTAGCAATGCGCCTCTACATCAATGAATTAGTCAAAGAAAAAGAATTGTCAGTTGCCGATGAAGTCAGTGTCAAAGAAAAAATTTGGCGCTACCGCAATCAAATGGAAGATTTGCTCTACGAAACTTCAAGAGTACTGGCAGAAAAATCTCATGCTTTGGGCATTGCTATGACCGCCGATGGACGACTCTATCACTCAGGGTATGCCAATTTGCTGCAAATGCCAGAGTTTTATGACATTAATTTGACCAGACAAGTTTTGCACATGATTGAAGAAGAACAAGTTATGGATCAGATTTTCGAGAGCAATCACAGTGAAAATGCCGTTAAAGTCGTCTTTGGTCAAGACCTGGGCAATCGTGATCTTGAGCAAATCAGCATCATGTATGTGGAAATTCCTAACTCCAATTGTCGTTTTGGTGTCCTTGGCTCAACTCGTTTTGATTATTCTTACGTGTTGCCAGTGATGAAATATTTCAAGGGCTTGATTGAGAGTGTGGTGGAGTAAATTTTACAAAGTCGAAAGAGAAGGAATGTACTATCTATGAAACAGCAGTCTAAAACTTCTGGTCCTAGTCAGGCAGAAAATGCCTCAACTACTCAACAGCAAGATGATGTTCAGTTGAGTGCTTTAGAGCAAGAAGTGGTGTCGTTACGTGAGCAACTTCGGATTGCTCTGGAGAGAGAGAAGCGCAGTTTGGCTGATTATCAGAATTTAGTGCGACGCACCCAAGAAGAGCGAGCGACTCTCGTCAAGTTTGCCAATAAAGATTTGTGTGAGGCTCTGCTGCAGCCACTTGAGCATTTGTCTCTAGCGGCTTTAAGTTTGCATGACAAGGGTTTGGATATGGTGTTAGCGCAGTTTTGGAAAGAACTGGCGCGTTTTGGTCTTACCGAGATGGAAGTGTTGGGCAAAACCTTTGACGTGGCGACCATGGAAGTGGTCGAAAAAAGAGCCAAAGGTGAGCGAGTCATTGAAGTGGTGCGCAAAGGTTATTTACTGAGTGGTGAGGTGCTTCAACACGCTCAGGTTATTCTAGATTAGTTTGATTTATCAATCTAAATTGACTCTAGCAGTCGATGATCTTGTCTGCTAAAATAGGACCACTGTTTAAAAAATGCTCACAAACTTGCGCTGGCGCAAGTGATTGAAGCAAAACAATACAAACGAAATTTAATAAAGGAAAAAAGGAACGCATATGTCAAAAATTATTGGTATCGATCTTGGAACAACTAACTCTGCTATTGCAGTCATGCAAGGTGGTAGTCCGACAATTATCCCTACGAGCGAGGGACGCAATACCTTCCCTTCAATTGTGGCTTTCAAAAATGATGATGTGATCGTCGGCGATCCAGCCAAGCGCCAGATGGTGCTTAATGCCAAGAAGACCGTCAATTCAGTTAAGCGCTTTATGGGTCGCAAGCTCAATGATGCTGCGGTGAAGCAGGCTATCAAGCACGTGTCCTATGTCGTTGCTGAAGGCAAAGATGGTATGGCAGTGGTGGACATTGATGGCAAAA
Organism: uncultured bacterium; assembly: GCA_903891335.1. Lineage (GTDB taxonomy): Bacteria > Patescibacteriota > Microgenomatia > UBA1400 > PJMF01 > UBA1364. The sequence goes on along the minus strand of CAITDX010000019.1, from coordinate 22,468 downwards.
AATATACTCCTCAAGAAATTTCCGCCAAAATTCTCGCTAAGGCTAAGGCCGATGCTGAGAGTTTCTTGGGTGAAAAAGTCACTCAAGCAGTGATTACCGTGCCTGCTTATTTCAATGATGCTCAGCGCCAAGCCACCAAACAAGCTGGTGAAATTGCTGGACTCAAGGTCGAGCGCATCGTCAACGAGCCAACCGCTGCTGCTCTCGCTTATGGTTTGGATAAAAAAGGTGTTAAAACAATCGCTGTCTACGATCTCGGTGGTGGTACTTTTGATATTTCGATCTTGGAAATCGGTGATGGGGTCTTCGAAGTTAAATCGACTAATGGTGACACCTTCCTCGGTGGTGATGACTTTGATAGCGCTATCATCGATTGGGTAGTGGCTGAGTTCAAAAAAGACCAGGGTAAAGATCTCACCAAAGATCCACAAGCCATGCAACGCATCAAAGATGCGGCTGAGAAGGCTAAAATTGAGCTGTCTGCTTCATCCAGTACTGAGATTAACCAGCCCTTTATTACTCAGGGCGATGATGGTCAGCCTTTGCACCTCACTTTAACTTTGACCCGTGCGAAGTTGGAAGAGCTGGTTGATGATTTGATCAAGCGCTCCATCGAACCAGTCAAAAAAGCTCTAGCTGATGCAAAGCTGAGTGCTAAAGACATCAGTGAAGTGGTGTTGGTGGGTGGCATGACGCGCATGCCTAAGGTCCAAGAAGTGGTTAAGGAGTTTTTTGGCAAAGAGCCACACAAAGGTGTTAATCCTGATGAGGTGGTGGCAGTAGGTGCCGCTGTCCAGGCAGGCGTCATTGCTGGTGACGTTAACGACGTAGTTTTACTCGACGTCACGCCATTGACTTTGGGCATTGAGACCTTGGGTGGAATTCGCACGCCTCTGATCGAGCGCAACACCACCATTCCAACTAGCAAGTCACAGGTGTTCTCGACTGCTGCTGATAATCAGACGCAGGTGGAAATCAACGTGCTGCAGGGTGAGCGTGAAATGGCAGCTGATAACAAGAGTTTAGGTCGTTTCATCCTCGATGGTATTCCTGCGGCGATGCGTGGTGTGCCCCAAGTCGAGGTGACTTTTGATATCGACAGTAATGGTATTTTGCACGTCACCGCTAAGGATAAAACCTCTGGTAAGGAGCAAAAAATTACCATTGCCAACTCCACCAATCTCTCTGATGAAGAAGTTGAGCGGATGAAGGCAGAGGCAGAGAAATATGCTGAGGCAGATAAGGCCAAAAAAGACCTCATTGAAGCCAAGAATCGTGCCAATAGTGTCGCTTTTGAGATGGACAAGCAAGTCAAAGAATATGGCGAACATCTGGAAGCAGCTGATAAAACTAAGATCGAGGAAGATATTGCTAAGCTCAAAGAATTAGCTGCCAAAGAAGATGTGGCAAAAGAGGACTTAGAGAAAGCAATTGAAGCAACGATGACTTCAGCGCAAAAAATTGGTGAAGCCATGCAAAAAGCTCAGGCTGCGAAAGCTGGAGCTGGTGCCGCTGGCAGTGAAACCGCTGGTGAGGCTAAAGCTACCGACGATACCGCCAAAGCTGGTGATACCAAAGATGCCAAGGACGCAGAAGAAGGTGAAGTGGTAAAGGAATAATAGAAGTTGAGGCGCCAGTGCTCGGGTTTTGATTTGATCTGGGCGCTGGCGCTTGTGTTGATGAAAAGAAATTACTGAAGAAACTATTGCTATGTCAGCGAAACGCGATTACTACGAAGTTTTGGGTCTGAGTAAAACTGCCAGTGCGGCAGAGATTAAGTCGGCATATCGCAAGTTGGCGCTAAAATTTCACCCTGATCGCAACAAAGAAGCGGGGGCAGAAGACAAGTTCAAAGAAATTAACGAAGCTTATCAGGTCCTGTCCGATATTAAGAAAAAGCAAACCTATGACCAGTTCGGTCATGCGGCTTTTGATCCTTCATCAGGTATGGGTGGTGGAGCTGGTCCTTTTGGTGGCTTTGGTGGTTTTTCTGGAGCAGCTGGCGGGCCATTTACTTGGTCTTACTCATCTTCAGGTGGTGCTGGCGGAGCTAGTGGCGCCGATGGCGCGCAGTTTGATTTTGGCGATCCTTTTGATATTTTTGAACAATTTTTTGGTGGTGGGTTTGGCGGCGGCGCCAGGCGCCGCCGCCCCCACTACACCCTCCGCATCGATTTCATGGATGCAGTCAATGGAGTGACCAAAGAAGTTGAGATCGATGGCAAGCGCCAAAAGATCAAAGTCCCCCCCGGAGCCAACGATGGCACGCGAATTCGTTTCAGTGATTTTGATATCTCCATTGATGTGGGTAGCCACCCTCGCTTCAAGCGCGATGGCTATGATGTTTTTGTGGATGAGTCAATCTCTTTGAGCACTGCCGCTCTTGGTGGTCAGATCGAAGTAGAGACACTCTCAGGCAAGTTTAAGCTGAAGGTGCGACCCGGCACCGCTTCGCACTCGCTGATTCGCCTCCGCGGCGAAGGCATCCAACATTTACAGAGTCGCGGCAAAGGTGATTTGTATGTTCGCCTGATCGTGCAGGTGCCAGAGAAACTGACGCGTGAACAGAAGAAAGCACTTGAGCAATTGGCGAAGCTAGACTTGTAAATAATGCTCATTTATGCCATAATTCATACATTATGCATACAATAAATGTATCATTGCCGAGTCAGTTGAAGTTACAAGCTGATCAATTAATCCAGGCTGGCTATTTTGCATCCTTTAGTGATCTGGTGCGCACTGCTTTACGCCAAACTTTAACTGAAATCCAGTTAAATTCTTTGGCAAACCAAGCAATTAGTGAACATCGCAGCGGTCAAGCAAAAACCTTAAAAGATGCTCAGGCAGTAGCCCAATACGTGGATCAAGTTTTTGAAGGCTTATCTTAATGAATTTGGTTATTTCTTCAACCTTTCATAAAAGCATGGTGAAAATAGCTGCCAAGAACCCCCGCTTAAAGAAACAAATTACCAAAACATTAAAACTACTGCTTGTTGCTCCAGATCATCCCTCACTGCGTTTACATAAATTATCAAATCGCCAGGATTATTCAATCTCCGTGAACATGAGTATTCGTATCTTGGTTCGTTTTGTTGATGAAAATATCTATCTTTTAGCAATTGGGACTCATGGTCAAGTCTATTAGTTCTTGCTGAAATGACTAGCACACTCGAATTGGTTTTTCTGATCTTTTCTGCTATAATAGCACTATACGTTGTTGAGTGAGGAAGGACTGTTGGTTGACACCAGGTCCTTTTTTTCTTAATAACAGGTATTTTTATACAAATTGTAAAACAACAAAGGAAACCTATGGCTACTCTTCAAAATGCCAACCTCGTCCGCACTGAATTTGCTGCCGCGATCACTCAGATTGCGACCGAGCGCAAAATTGATCCAGAAGATATTTATGAAGCTATTCGTCAGGCTTTAGTATCAGCGTATCGCAAGCAAATGGGTGATCTTGATGAGAATTTCCATTACTACGTTGATCTTGACAAAAATAATGGTAGTGCTCGCATTTTGCGTGCTCCAGCCATCAAAAAAGATGAGGAAACCCTTGAGATTCTAGAGTGGGATGAGAAAAAAGCTGAAGATGTTACTCCAGCTGGTTTTGGTCGGATTGCCGCCCAAACCGCCAAGCAGGTAATTCTCCAGCGCATTCGTCGTAGTGAGCGTGACACCATCATTGCTGCCTATCGTGATCGCATGGGTGAAGTTGTCACTGGTCAAGTCCTGCGCATGCAGGGTCGCAGTGTGATTATGGATATCGGTCGTGGTCAGGCGATTATGCCTCCCGAGGAGCAGATGCGTGGTGAATTTTATCGCCTCAATCAGCGCTTGGCCGTTTTGATCAAAGAAATTAGTGAAACTGTCCGCGGTGAGCAGATTATTGTTTCCCGTTCCAGTGCTGACTTAGTCAGTAAATTATTTGAGCGAGAAGTGCCAGAAGTTGCTTCAGGTGCAGTGCAAATTGTCGCCATTGCTCGTGAAGCTGGCGTGCGCACTAAATTGACCGTTAAATCCACTCAAGATGGTGTCGATCCAGTTGGTTCTTGTGTGGGTCAGCGCGGCGTGCGTGTCCAAAAAGTGATTGAAGAACTTAACAACGAAAAAGTTGACATCATTCCTTTCTCAGCAGACGATCGCTTGCTCTTGCAAGGTGCGTTGGCTCCTGCTGAAGGCTTGCAGATCGAAGTTGATCAGAAAAATCGCCAAGTGACGGTGACTGCTCCTGATGACCAACTGTCGCTCGTCATTGGTCGTGGTGGTCAAAACGTCCGTTTGGCTGCTAAATTAACTGGCTATCAAATCACGGTTAAATCAGCCACTGGTCAGATCCAATCAGCCGTAACCGGTAAAGAAGAATACGAAATCGACACTTTTGGTTTGGCTGCTGATACCCGTGAGGTGTTGGTGCAGCACAAATTGACTACGCTCAACGATTTAGTGCGTTTCCGCGATAAATGGGTTAAGATGAATGAAATCACTCCAGCTGATCAGGAAATCTTGCTTGCTCGCGTTGATGCCTATTTGAAAGAAGAGCAAAGTCGCGATCAAGTGTAATCGATTGTAAAGTTACGACAGTCAAGAAAAGGAAGACGGTATGTTAGAGAAAAGAGCGCCAATCATTACGATTATGGGTCATGTCGATCACGGCAAGACCTCGCTCTTGGATTACATTCGTCATAGCAATGTCGCTGCTCGTGAAGCTGGCGGCATCACCCAGCATATCGGTGCCTACCAGGTCGAGTTTGCTGCTCAGAAAATTACCTTTATCGATACTCCTGGTCACGCCGCTTTCAACAAGATGCGTCAGCGTGGTACTCAGATTACTGATTTAGTGGTGCTGGTGGTGGCTGCCAATGATGGCGTCAAGCCTCAAACTATCGAGTCGATTCGTTTCATCAAAGAAAGCCAAGTGCCCTTTATCGTGGCGATCAATAAAATTGATTTGCCCGATTTACACTTAGAAGTGGTGAAATCGCAGTTGGCAGAAGCAGGGGTGTTGGTTCAAGAATATGGTGGTGATATCGAGGCGATCGAATTGTCAGCTCGCACTGGTCAGGGAGTGGATAAACTCCTCGAGACGATTGTGGTGATGGCTGATCTTTTGGAACTGAAGGCTGATCCGGCAGCGCCGCTTGAGGCAGTGGTTATCGAGTCAAGTAAAGAAAAAAACAAGGGTTCGGTGGCTCGGGTGATTGTCCGTTCAGGCACTTTGGCGGTGCGTCAAGATTTGGTGGTCGATGAGATTACTGGGCGCGTGCGCCTGCTAGAGAATGAGCGCGGTCAGTCGTTGCAACAGGTTTTGCCTGGTGAGCCAGCTGAAATTATTGGTCTGGAAGAGGTGCCAGAAGTAGGGAGTGTGATTCGCGATAGCTCGAGAAGCTATGATGCTGATTTGACTGATGAATTCGCCAAGACTGGTGAACTCGAGAAATCATTTCGCATGGGTGATGAGATCAACTGGGAGAATGTCGATCTTGACGTGATGTTGGGTGAACGAGAGAAGATTAAGTTGATCATTAAGGCTGATGTCAAAGGTACGCTTGAAGCGATTTTACAAAGTCTTGATCGCGATAGTGTTGATGTGATTGCTTGTGGTGTGGGGCAGATTACTGAGCAAGACTTGGAGTTGGCTCGCGATGGCAAGGTGCTGCTGATCGCTTTTAACATCAAGGTTAATGGCACAGTCAAAAAAACCGCTAAGAATTTAGGAGTCAAGATTAAAGAATACAATATTATTTATCATTTGATTGAAGATTTACAGAAGAGCATGCTTAAGTTGATGGATGCAACTTTTGATGAGGTGGTGACTGGTGAGGCAGAGATTTTGCAAATGTTTGAGATGAAGGGTGAGGTGATTGCAGGTGTGCGTGTGCGCACTGGTGAAATCAAGAAAAGTGATTTACTACACCTCAAGCGTGGTGAAGAAATTATCGCCAATCCTGTCCTCAAGTCGATGAAGCATGGCAAGGAAGACATTGAGCGCATTGGTACCAAAAATGAAGGTGGTTTGACTTTCAAAAACAAGAAATTGGATTTTCAAGTGGGCGACGTGATCGTGGCGTATCGAAAAGAGGGATAGAGAGTTGTCTTTCGTGAATGAAAGATTCATTGTAGTGAGCAATTAGTAACTTTCTCGGTTTTTTACATTAAGCAGAGTGCGATTCTGTTTCAAAAATATAACAAAATGATTCAAAAGTAATCATTTTTATTTTGCTTGTTTGACTTGACATGAAAATTGTTTTTTAATGGAAACAAGTAGTTTTTCATGTGAAAGTTCCTATGACAGAAACAAATGCAGCTCCACAACCACAAGCCAAAGATCTTCAACCGTCGATTAATCGAGCATTACCAGCAGTTGCTGACAGTCTTCATGCTTTCGTGGGTAGAAACGAAGCAGCCTTTGGTTTGGGCAGATTTGAAAAGTCAACAAAAGGGACTTGAAGATGGTGAAGTGAGTGTTCTTGCTGATGCCGAAAACCTCACTAGGTTTTTAGCAGTTGAACTTGGATTAAGCCAAGATAGCAGAGAATTAAAAACCTTAGCTAAATTTTTAAAGGAAAAAGGAGCTGCTGAAGTATTTCAAACAATAGCTGATCGCGAATTAACTGGACAAGGACAGGAGAAACAAGTGGAGTTTATGGCTTCTGGCGTTGAGAGTTTGCGAGAAATGGTCAACCAGTTAATGGAAGTGCGTAAACAGTTTAAAAACTCAGAGGAGATGGAAACAGAGATAAATGCTTTGTGGGAAGCCTATCTGAATAGCAAGGACAAAGATAAGGAAGCTATTAAGGCTTTTATAACAGAAGCAAACAAAGCAAAGCGTGAGACCTGGTCAAGTTTAAAAGAGCTACATAGAGCTCAAGCTGATTTAGATAAGGCTAACAAATTTAGATCGACAGCTGACTTAGGCGTTTCTTCAACAGATCCAGATAAATATAAGTTTAAGTTTTGGTCATCTATGGCCGGTGGTCCAGTGCGTAAGGTCTTAGCCTTGGCTGATGATGCTTTGTTTCATGGTGCCGTTGGAAGAAGACTTCATGAGTTTGTTGCTCCTGATGCCGCTCGTGAAGCAAAAATGTCTGATATTTCAGTTGAGCTTAGAGCAAAGATTGTTGGTTCTGGTGACACCGCCTCAGTTTTGGAAATGTGGCGAGCTGGTGTTTTAAGCACCGCAGAACTTGGAGATTTGCGTAAGCAGCTAATGACCGAAGTCGCAGCAGATAGCAAGAGTGCTCCTTTGACAGCGGATGAAAGCAAGGCACTTGAAGAAGGTAGTGAGTTACCACAGTTCATGACAAAAGGTGTTTTTGTGAAAGCAGATCGTCGAGTTCAAGCCGAGCATTTCCAAAAATATTTCCAGAGACAGCAAGATCTATCTTTAGAGCAGTATCAAAATGCACAAAAGAAATATTTAGGATTTGATTTTGACAATGCTCAAAATTGGCAAAAAGTTTTGACTGCGACTGCAGTCGATGTGGATATTATTCTTCCTGAATGGTTTAAAGAAGCGGCTGTGCCTATGGCAAAGAGAATTGGAAAAGGTTTTCTTACTTTTGCCGAGGATTTGGGCACGGAAGTTGGTTTCGCCGTTAATAACATGGAGGGGACAATTGCTGAAAGCGCAGTTAATGATTTGAGTTCAGCAGTTGTTGCCAAAGAGATGGCAGTCGAAAATCTCAATAACATCCTCGCTAACCCAGAAGAATACGGCGAGAAAGAAGTTGTTAAGGCAGCGACTATTTTGCGCGGTGCCGAATCTGCTTTCATGCGAGCAGCGATGATGGTTGCCCGAGCCAATGACACAATCTCGATTACTGAAGGCAAGGGTTTGGCTCTCTCAGCTGTATTATCTCCACTCGAATTGGCTTCTGCAGGAATTGATTCGGTTACTGGAGGTATTATGTTCCGTGAGAATGCCGGCAAACTTTTGAAGGAACTGAAAACGAGAGCACAAAAAATGCTTGACGGTAAAGGCGTTTTGGCTGAAGTTAATGAGGGTTTGAAAAAGATGGGCGGAGAAGAGGTGTCCGCATTAGCTGAGAATTCTTTTACTCTAGAAGAACAATGGATGGATAATCAGATTGATAGCTCTAATATTCCTCAGCAATACATGAGCAGAGATGCGATGGAGAGACATCTTAATAGGTCGGTATTTAGTAGAACAGCTGAGTTAATGCGTAAGATTCTTGGTCCTGACACAAAACTTGCTCAAAATAGCCGAGTGTGGAGAATGCTCACTGAGGGGAGCAAACGTCAATCTGTAGATGAGGTTGCTGAGAATACAGATCAAAGAAGAAAAGAATCAACTCTTGCTGTTGAACACTTTAAAAAACAGCTAAAGACCATGGAGAGCGGTGTCGAGCGCAGTAATCTTGCGATACAAGAGGCTACCGCGCTTCTTCTGCAAGATGCTCAGCGTGGCTTTGCTAAGATGGAACTTAGACAAATTTTTGAGCGTTCAAAATTAGATAAAATGTGGGAACAAATTGCTGCTCTTGGAGCCGGTGCTGCCGCGGTATTTATGGCACTAGGTATTGCTAATGGGGTTGATGCAGTGGCAGGAGAGTGGGCGCAAGCTGCGGAGACTTCAATGAGAGGAGCTCTCTCAGACTTATCTAAGATGCAGCAGGGTGCTGCTGAAATTGCCAAAATCGCCGCAGAAAGTGGATTGCCAAGTGCTGAATCAGGAGCTAACGCTGATATTGCTTTCCAAAATGCTGAGGTAGGTCTCAAGGGAATTTGGTGGCTGGCTACTCAATTCCTTGAAAATAATGCACCAAACGTAAAAGATGCTTTGGACAAGGTAGTTAAAATAGTTCCTTTCTTGATTCTAGCTCGACCTACTTGGAATTTGATGCCTGGTAACAGATCATTTAATACCTTTAATAAGGCTGAGACGATTGAGGATGTGAACGTAGTATAAAAGACTTAATAGGAATACGTTATGAATAACCAAGATTCAGGTTCATTTTTTTCTTTACTTAGGGATGCGATTGGTCAGTCTACTGCTCCGAGTGAAAGAATTGACTATTTGTCTGGTTTACTGACTGAAGATAAATATTCTTCTATCTCTTCAGCGGATGCAGATGAAATAGCCAAGTATTTAGAAGAAGCCTCTGTAAATTTAGAAAAACAAATTTTAGAGAGTAGAGACATTGAGATGATTAACAATCTCACTCAATTAAAAGAATTTACTAATGACTTATTGAATGATGCAGAGCGCGGTGCCTTGGAATTTGTGTTAGCAAATACGCAAAATAAACCTTCAACGCAGTCTACCACTGCAACAAAATCAGGTCATTGGCTTCTCGATAAATTTGCTGGTTTAGTTGACGACGAAGCATAGTTAAATTCTTGGCTTTATCTCGTATTTTTACCTTTTTTGTGCTATACTATCAATCTATATCAATTGATGCTTACTTTTCCCTCCGGTTTGAAGCACTGGGCGGATAAAGGCGAAAGGAACTATGGCATTAGCAAAACAAAACAAAGCTTCAATTATCAAGGATTTTGCCCTTTTTGAGGGTGACACTGGTTCACCAGAGGTGCAGGTGGCGCTTTTAACTGCTTCAATTGAACAGTTGACTGAGCACTTGAAATTGCACAAAAAAGACAACCATTCCCGCAAGGGTTTGCTCAAACAAGTGTCCAAACGTCGTCGCTTACTCAATTTCTTGCTTTCTCGCAGTGAAGACCGCTATCGCAAGTTGATCGAAAAATTAGGTTTGAGTAAATAATTTTGCTTCAGCGCATCGCTGAGCGGAAAAATACTTCATACAAGTAAATCATAACCCCGCCACTTCGGCGGGGTTTTTGTTTCTGATGGTTACAGATCCATGGTATAATCCCCCTATTAGTATTTTTGACTTCGAGAATGGAGATTTTTGAGGATTCCAAAAAGACGAGAACTTTACTTGACTTAATCAGGTTAAGAACTTCTCTTCTTTTCAGAATACTCATCTCCACTTTCAGAAGTTCAGTAGGCAGGCCTCTCCTACCATAAACATTAGAGGCAAGAAAGAACGATATGTCGTATCCAAAATATGGAAATACATATACGCAAACTATTGTCGTGGGTGACAAAGAAATTCACCTCGAAGTCGGTAAATTTAGTGAGCAGGTGAGTGCCGCGGTGCTAGCCACTTGTGGCGAAACCATTGTCCACACCACTGTGGCTCTTGGTCGCAAGGTCAATCTTGGTTACTTCCCTTTATCAGTAGAATTCATTGAGAAACTTTTTGCCGGTGGCATCATCAAGGGTTCTCGTTGGGTCAAGCGTGATGGTCGTCCTACTGATGACTCTGTGCTGCGTGCACGGGTGATCGATCGTACCATGCGTCCATTGTTTCCTGATGGCATCACTAATGAAGTGCAGGTCATCAATACTGTGCTCTCTTATGATGGTGAGAACGAGCCAGACATGATTGCCTTACTGAGCACCGCCGTGGCTTTGCAAATTTCTGACATTCCTTTTGACGGTCCAGTGGCTGGCATGCGTCTTGGTTTGAGTGTGGATGGTCAATTCCTGATCAATCCCAAACGCAGTCAAATTGAAGGCAATGATCTCGATTTAATTGTGTCTGCTTCCAAGAATTCCATCGTGATGGTCGAGGCTGGTGCCAACGAAGTCGCTGAGTCAGTCATGATTGAAGCGTTGCTTCGTGCACAAGAAGAGGCAACTAAAGTCTGTGCTCAAATTGAGACTGTCGTGGCTGCCATTGGCAAAGCCAAACTTGAGTTGGTGGATGCAGTTGATCCAGAAGTTGCTGCGAAAAAGCAGGCGCTTGTCGACAACTTAGCCAAAACTTACGCTCAGGAAGTCAACGATATGGTCAATAAAGAAGGTCGTCTCGAACCAACCGGTTTAGACGAACTCATCAAGCAAATTCTTGACGATGATGCTGCTAAGCTTGCTGAAGGTGAAGTGAGTGAGCTCAGCGAAGGCATGCTCAAGGGCATTTTCCACGACCTGATGAAGGCCGAAGCTCGCCGCATGATCATCGAGGACGAAGTTCGCCCTGATGGTCGCGCCACCACCGAAATCCGCCCCATCTGGTGTGAAGTCGATCTATTGCCTAGAGTACACGGGAGTGCCATGTTTAAGCGTGGCGCGACCCAAGCCCTCACCGTTGTCACCCTCGGCGATCCTTCCCTAGGTCAATTGATTGAGGATATGTCTGGTGAGCAAACTCGCCACTACATCCACCACTATGATATGCCACCTTATGCCTCTGGTGAAGCTGGTCGGATTGGCTATCCCAAGCGTCGTGAAATTGGTCATGGAGCCTTAGCAGAGCGCGCTCTCCTACCTATGATTCCTAGCCAAGAGGCTTTCCCTTACACCATTCACGTGGTGAGCAACATCATGAGTTCCAATGGTTCAACTTCTCAGGCTTCAGTCTGTGGTTCGACCATGGCCTTGATGGCAGCTGGCGTACCAATCAAGAAACCAGTGGCAGGTATTGCCATGGGCTTGATGTCCGATGGTGAGAAATTTGTCATCCTCTCCGACATTCAAGGTCTGGAAGATCACGTCGGTGACATGGACTTCAAAGTTGCCGGCACCAAGGATGGCATCACTGCGATTCAGATGGATATCAAACTCAAGGGTATTCCCAAAGAAGTCTTAGTCAAGGCACTGGGTCAAGCTCTTGAGGGTCGCTTGCACATTATGGGCGAGATGATGAAATGCATTAGTGAACCTCGTACTGCTTTGAGTCAGTATGCTCCAAAAGTGTCTCAAATCACCATTCCAGCTGAGAAAATCGGTGCCGTTATTGGCTCTGGTGGCTCAGTCATCAAGGATATCATTGAGAAATCCGGTGCAGAGGTCAATGTCGAGGAAGATAAAGAAAACAAACTCGGCATCATCAATGTGTCATCTCCAAATCAGGAAGCAATTGATAAAGCGATGAAGATGATCGACAATATCGTTCGCGAAGTTGAGGTTGATGATGAGTTTGATGGTATCGTCACTCGTGTCGAAGGCTACGGAGTGTTTGTCGAATTCTTGCCTGGTCGCGAGGGTCTCGTCCACGTTTCCAACATGTCAACTGAGTATGTTAAGGATGCCAGCGAGCTCTATCAGGTTGGCGATCAGATTCACGTCCGTGTCAAAGAATACAACCCAGAGGGCAAAATTGCCTTAACCCTACTCACCAAAGAACAAGAAGCAGAAGCCAAAGAAAAAGCTGCTGCCAGAGGTGATCGCGAAGACAATGGTCGTGGTGGATTTGGTGGTCGAGGCGGTTTTGGTGGCGACCGTGGCGGACGTCGTTTCGGCGGTGACCGAGGCGGTGATCGTCGAGGCGGAGACCGTGGTGGTTTCGGTGGCGGTCGCAGATTTGGCGGCGGCGACAGAGGCGGGAGAAGATAAGCCTCTTTTTTTGTGATTAGTTTTTTAACTAAAACTATAAAACCCGCTACTTTCGAACGAAGGGGCGGGTTTTTGCATAGTGTCTCAAAAAGTGCTAGTCTACTCACAATGATAGAAGCACAAGAACAAAACGGTTTTATACGAGAAATTATCAATTTAAATGCACGCGCTTTTAGTGAATACGAAGTGATTGGGAGAGAGAAAAATGTAAAAGCAGAAGACGTGTTGCTTCTTGGTAGATACACTAGAGAAATTGCACAAAACGAAACACTAATTAGTATTGCTAAAAAAGCTAAAGAAGTTTTAGAAATCGTTGGCTGGTTCCCTGCGCCAGGAATCAAAGGAGATGACGTTTATAAAATTTTACTTCTCTTAAATGATTTGGTTGGAACATATGATGACTCAGTTGATAGAGTTGATGCAGAAATTCAAGAGCTACTACGACATCATAATCTACAGGGACTGGCGTCTGTTTTTCAAAGAGAAGATATTCCCTTTGAAAATACTAAAGACGGTATTATAACTGCTGCTCGTAAAAAAATTCACCCGTGGGAACTAGAGTGGAAGAGAAAGGCTTTTGATCCCTAGGAGTTATTGTTTTATACTACTCTCATGTCTGCCACTCCCTTACAGCATGAATCTGGTCTGATTGCCATTCTCGAGCTCAATCACAATCGTGAATTAGCCGAGATTCTTGGCCTTGATCTACAGTTGCCAGATAATTTGGAGCTCCTTACGCAAGTCAACCAGAGTCTTTTTGAGCTTAGCAAGGAAACTACTGGAGTGGTTCTTGAGCCAGTCTACACACTGGCGCTGTTGGCACAGCAAAAAACCCCCGCTGCACTGCTTATCGCCCTTGATCAGGATAAAGAAATTCTCCCTGAAAACTTACCGCTGCTTTTCCCTAATTTTAGCCTGGAAGAAATTGCCAATAACTATGCAGCTGCGAAACTAGACCTCAATTATTATCCAGGTGAGGCGAAAGCAATTGAGAAAAAGCAGTTGCTCGCTGAAATTCGCGAGTACTCCCGAGTGCTTGGTCAGCAATTTTTGCTCAAGTTAAGTAGTCAAGCTCCGATAGTAAAGACAGCAGAGCAGTCCAACCAATCATCAAAATCAACTTCAGCTGACCCGCAATTGGCACCCATACCAGCTTCCGATAATCCGGAACAGTTATTGACCGCCATTCAAGAATTACGAGGCTTTTGTGACGTGTTGGTGGTGCCAAATCCGGCTGATCCACTCGCAATGGCGACCATCGTTAGTGAATTAGATCAACCTTGTATCGTGACGAGCCACTCAACCGATACCTATGAAGCCTTCAAAGAGAGTTTTCGCTTGGCTATGGAGAATGGTGCTCGTGGATACTGTGTGGGTAGCGTGTTGTGGCAGGATTTGGCACAGTTTCGTACTCCCAATGCAGCATTTGATCGGCAAGCGGTGACGAATTTTATCCAAACGACGGTGCGCGATCGGGTTTTGGAATTAAATCGTATTGCAGAGGAAAATTTGACTGAGCCACTCTAGCTTACCTTGCTTTTTTGGACCTTTTCATATAGATTAAGATCAATATACTCCTAAGAAAGGATTGAAAAATCTATGTATACCTTAGCCCCCCTTCCATATGCCTATGAGGCTCTTGAGCCACACATCGACGCGACGACCATGCAGCTGCATCATGATAAGCATCATCAGGCTTATTTAGATAAACTCAATGCTGCTGTCGAAAACCATCCTGAATTAGCAGCGCTACCAATTGAAGCATTGTTGAAACAGTTACCAGCTCAGGTCCAGACTTTACCAGCAGACATCTATGCTGCTTTGCGCAATCATGGTGGCGGCTATGCCAATCACAATCTGTTTTGGGAAATCTTGACTCCAGGTGGAGCGAAAGAACCAAATGGAGAGCTAGCAGCTGCTATCGCAACTGCTTTTGGTGATATGGCTGGGCTAAAAACTAAATTAGTCGATGCTGCCACCAAGCAATTTGGCTCTGGCTGGGCTTGGTTGGTGGTGGATGAGATGGGTAAATTGGCAGTGTATTCGACGCCCAATCAAGATTCGCCGCTGATGCAACAGCATCAACCATTGCTCGGTATTGATGTCTGGGAGCATGCCTATTACCTCAAGTATCAGAATCGTCGCCCTGAGTATTTAGAAGCAGTTTGGCAGCTTTTGAATTGGGATGTGATTGCTGCTCGCTACTTGACCACCCGCTAGCATTTTAGGTAAGATTTTCTCTTATGCTGGAAGTAATTCTTGACGTTGAAACAAAACAAATTTTTGATGATGTGGGTGGTTATTTTCCAGAGAAACTGGGTATTTCTTTCGTTGGTGTTTGTGTGCGCGAGAATCGTGGTAGTAAAGGTGAAATGCGCTCTTACTTCGAGCAAGATTTACCCAAGCTTTTTCCACTCCTGGAGCAGGCTGATGTGGTAGTTGGCTTCAATATTGATGGCTTTGATATGCCTACTTTTATTCCCTACTATCAGGCAGATATTAGTCGCATTCCCACCCTTGATGTGATGGATCGGATCAAAAAAAGCACTGGTCATCGGATTGGTTTGGATGCAGTGGCCAAAGAAACCCTTGGGATTGGCAAAAGTGGTGATGGACTTGATGCGATTAAGTACTACAAATCTGGTAATTTTGAAGCCCTTGAAAAATATTGTTTGCAAGATGTGGCGGTGACTCGTGATGTCTATGACTATGGCCTCAAAAATGGCAAAATTAAGTTTCGCAATAAATGGAATCGTCTCATTGAGACGCCGGTAGATTTTTCATTTGTCAGCTCCAAGGCAAATGGAGTCCAGATGAGTTTGTTATGACTCCTCGCATTTGTTTCACCGCTTCCGCCTTTCTTATTCACCAGCAGCAAGTTTTATTGATTAAACATAAAAAGCTTCAAATGTGGCTTGGTCCAGGAGGACACATTGATCAAGACGAGTTGCCACATCTGGCAGCAGCCCGGGAATTTTTGGAAGAAACTGGACTGCAGGTTGCCATTATCAGCGCGTTACCGTTTTCGCGTTCTTCTCTTGAAGAGTCTATAACTGCTACTTCCTCTGTAGTCCCCACCGATGTCTTTCATCCTGTGCCTCTAGCTGTTAATGAACACTGGGTGTGTCAGGAGAATTTTTTGGCTCGGCAGGCTGCTATGGCGACTGGAACAGTATATCAACCAACGAAATTGTGGTCGAAGGGCTGTGAACGCCATCTCAATTTTACCTATTTAGCCCGACTCGATGGTCCTCTCGAAATTAAACCAGCTCCAGGAGAATCGAAAGAAGTGCGGTTTTTCAGTCAACAAGAGCTTGTAAGCAGCCTAGAAATTACTCTTGCTCCTGCCATTGCCACCGAAGTTGCCCTTGCCTTCAAACTTGCCAAGAAGCACTGTTCCTGAGAGAATTGCCGTATGCACATGCCTCATCAATTGACCGCTAACGTTAAACTCCTCCAAAAAATTGCCATTGTGCGCCACAACCAGGCAGGACAGCCAGAAGTACTAGTGTTACAACGCAGTGACGCTGCTAGCTCTAGACCAGGTGCCTGGGATTTGCCAGGTGGTAATAGTGAATGGCCAGAAACTGCAGTGAGTCAAGCCAATCTGCACTTGCGAGATGTCTCCAGAGAACTTCAAGAAGAAACAGGTTTACAGCTTGATGAAAATGAACTTAATTTATCAAAAATAACTCATTTATCAACCTATTTTGCTGCAGATAAGCAAATTTACACCGTGATCGTCGGTTGGATGGTTGATTTTACTAATACCGATCAGGCAGAAATTCAACTTTCGGCAGAACATCAGCGTTTTGCTTGGGTGACGCAAGACCAGCTTGCTCGCTATGACTTTGGTGGAGCGGCTGGTAGTTTTGTATTAGAAATGATTGCCCAGGCTTTTGTTAGTTTTTCATGAAATTCATAGTCGCTTCCAGCAACCCAGTCAAAATTAATGCCGTCAAATTGGCAGTAGCTGAACATTTTCCTGAGGCTCATGTTGAAGGTTTGGAAGCTCCAAGTGGAGTTAGGCCGCAACCGCTCTCTGATGAGGAGACGATGAGAGGGGCAACCAATCGTGCCAAGGCAGTTCGTCAATTGGCTTTGCAGCGTCAACTAATCACTCCCACACAACCAAGTCTCTGCATTGGTTTGGAAGGTGGAGTGTTTCACCCTGAGTTTGCTCTCGATGTGCAAGAGCTATGGTCGACGGTGTGGGCAGTCGCCCTTGATGAAAAGGATCATCTTTTTCAAAGCAACGGCGCTCGCTTTCCCTTGCCGGCACACATTGCCACCCTACTTCATCAGGGTCAGGAAATGGGTCCAGCTTTGGGAGAGTTATTGGGTGATGCTGACGCCCGAAAAAAATATGGCATGATTGGCTATTTGACTGGGCACTTCACTAACCGCACTCAAGAGTATGCAAGCATTGCTTCACTCGCAATTGGCTTGTGGTATGGGTCAAAAAACCAATAACCTCCAGGGTTTATTTTGTACAGTACTTGACAAAGTTTTAGCAAACTGTCACGATGAGCATCATAGTAGTACTTAGTAAGAGGAAATATGTCAAAAAAACTCCAAGATCTTTTACCCTATGTGTTCCCCCTCATTGCCGTGATTTTTGTTGGTATTATGTTTGCGCGCTGGTATCAAGCTCGTACCGCAGCCACCCCCACTGGTTTACTTGATCCAGAATTTGCTGTCGAGTCACTCTCAGCCGAAGAGCAAAACAGCATTATCAAAGGTGCGACTGATTACAATATGGTTGCAATGCAAGGCGATGAAAATGCCATGGGTGAAGTTCGTTACCAAGTTGCTGATGGCAAATTAAGTTTTACCGTGACCGCCAATTTACCAGAGTCGGAGGAAGACTATGCGGTGTGGTTGGCTGATAGCACCAAGCAAACTCGCAAGCGAGTCTTTAATTTAAGCTATTCAAAAGCAGGGTATGTAGGTAGTGCCATGGTGTCAGCTGAGGTTTTGCCAGTGCAGGTGGTAGTGAGCAAGGCTTCTGATTTACTCCTCCAAGATACGGTTTTGGAGGCAACTATCTCTGCTACGGAATAAGTTTTACTTGAGGAATGCATCAGAACAACAGCAAATTGCTTCTTGATTAGCTACTCAAGTGTGCTAGGCTAAAGTAATAAAAAGTATTCTTTGTCATATCGACAAAGAGCTAAAAAAGAAGGGTAATCATATGGCAAGTGCCTATAGTTACACAAACTCCAAGGGTCAGACCTACTACCTTCACACCAGAGAGGTCACTTTGAAGAACGGTAGAGTACAAACTATCTACTTCTTCGCTCGTGATGTTCGCTCCGGCTCCATGGATGATGTGCCAGCTGGCTACACCGTCGTTGAGACCAAGAGAACTGGCATGCCAGTTTTGAAGAAGAAATAAGAATTTCTCGAATCTAATGATCGGGACATTCTTGTTTCGCTTATTAGAACGTCGATTTCTTGAAATAAGAATTTCTCAACTTCAATCACATTTTGTGAAAAACTAACCCGCTGCTTTTGGCAGCGGGTTTTTATTTCGAGGGAGATATAGTACACTTGAGGGTATGCATATCTATCTCGGCAGCGATCACGGCGGTTTTGCTCTCAAAGAATCGTTTAAAGCGTATCTAGTCAAGCAACATCCCGACTACAAAGTTGAGGACTGCGGAGCGTATCTACTTGATCCAGATGATGACTATCCTGAGTTTGCTTTACAAGTCGCCCATAAAGTCGTAGCGATGAGCGAAGATCAAGATTCCCAGGTGCTGGGTATTGTTTTTTGTCGATCTGGTTCTGGAGTGGTAATTGCTGCCAATAAAGTATTAGGAGTGCGAGCAGTTGAAATTTATAATGAAACCATCGCCGCTCACGCCAAGAGTCACAACAAGGCCAACGTGATTGCGTTTAGTGGCGATTATTTGACGGAAGCACAAATGACGGCGTATTTTGAAACCTTTATGAGTACGCCAGTTGACTCTAGTGAGCGCCACGCTCGACGACTACAACAAATTACTCACTATGAACAACAAAGGAATCAATGAAACTCGATGTCACAGCAAATGTATTAACCGGTGATTTGCAATTAGCAAAAAGACAGATAGAGCAAGCAAAACAAAGCGGTCTTCTGCCAGCCGTCCAGATTGATATCATCGATGGGGTTTTTGCCGACGAACACACCTTCACTCCTCAGGATTTAGTTGATATTGATTTTGGTGAGCTGCAAATTGATTTTCATTTGATGACCGAAGAGCCGATGGACTATGTCTGGGAAATGGAAGAGTATTGTCGCCATTTGCCCATTCGCAGTGTCTTTGGTCAAATTGAAAAAATGTCGTATCAGGAGGCCTTCCTTGAGGAAGTGAAAAAACAAGATTGGAAAGCTGGTTTAGCACTCGATCTGTACACGCCACTTGATGAGATTGAGGAAAATAGTTGGGAGTGGATGGATGCAATTTTATTGCTTGGGGCAGAAGCTGGTCGCTCTGGTCAGTCACTCCATCCATCGATTTTTGACAAAATCAAAGCAACCCGTGAGCAAATTCAAAAAGGTGAGCCAATGAAGATTTTCATTGATTGTGGAGTCAATCATGACACGGTCGTTGCTCTACAGGCAGCTGGAGCTGATAGTGTGACTGCCAACTCAGCCTTCAACAAGGCAAGTAATTACAAGCAAGCAGTAGAGGAATTTCTGTCCCATGTCAGCTAAAAAAGTTCTGATTCCCAAATCCAATCGATTATGTAAAATCGACAAAATTGCCTTCTATGGCAGTGCTGATCTTGATAAAGAAGACCCAGCCTATAAAGAGGCATTTGAGGCGGCAAAGCACGTAGCCAAGCGCGGTAAAGTAGTCATTAATGGTGGTGGTCCAGGCATTATGGAGGCAGCAACTCGCGGTGCCAAAGCCGGTGGCGGCAAAACCCTAGCAGTGACTTTTTATCCAGAGGATTTACCAGAGTTTGAAGGGCGCGATGGCAACAATATCGTCGATAAAGAAATCAAAACCGCTAATTATATCGAGCGTATGTTTGGTTTGATGGATAATGCTGATTTGTTTGTTTGTTTCAAGGGTGGTACGGGCACGCTGAGTGAGTGGGCCACTGCCTGGTTGCTGGCGCACTTATATTATGGCAATCATAAGCCTTTGATTTTATACGGAGCATTTTGGCGCGAATTTCTTGATGTTACCCATAAACATTTCATGATTGGCTACAAGGAAGCACAGGTGTATCGCATTGTCGAAAACTTAGAAGAATTCAAAGTGGCCTTGCGTATTTTTGAAGAGGAAATGGCGGCGCGCCGTTTGCGTCAATCATAGCGATTGTAGTACACTGATTGCATCAACGAGTATTAGCACTGCCCTATGTTTGATACTATTTCAATTGGTTCATCGCTTTTAGATATTTTCATCAAGTCTGATGATCTGGAAGCTGATCGCGATGGTGATCGGCAAATTCTCACCTATGGAGACAAGATGGAATTATCTGATTTCCATATGATGACTGGAGGTGGAGCGAGCAATACGGCGGTGGCTTTTGCCCGCTTGGGACTGCATGCAGCGGTGATTTCTGAAACTGGTCGAGATGAGTTTGCTAATTTGATTACTAGTGATTTCCAAAAAGAAGGTGTAGCAACCAACCTACTGATTCAAGAAAAACTTGAAAGAACTGGTGGATCAGTTATTTTAGTTGCTAAAAATTCAGAGCGAGTGGCAATGGTGCATCGTGGTGCCGCTTCTCTGCTTGACCCTTTTGATATTCCGGCATTTTGGCTGGCCAAAAGTCGGTGGGTTCACCTTTCAAGCATCGGTGGACGCAAAGAAACACTTGATAAAATCTTCAAGGTGCTGCGTGGCAATCAAGACACCAAGCTTTCTTGGAACCCTGGTCGCAAGGAACTCGATTTATTACTTGAGGAGAATTGGCCAATTGCGCAAATTCCTTGTGAAGTTTTTTTTGTCAATCAAGAAGAATGGGCACTCATTGAGCCGCTCCATGAAGAAATTTTACTTAACTTTCCTCAGGTAGTAATTACCAAAGGTAAGGCAGGTGGCGAGGTCCATCTTTTTGGTAAGAAAACCTTTGAATTTATTGGCCAATCAACTGTTTCTGTTGATAGTACGGGGGCTGGCGATGCTTTTGCTGCGGGGTATGTGGCTGCTCTCCTATACGGCTTGTCAAATCAAGAGGCAATTGCTTGGGGAGTCAAAAATGCTGGCAATGTAGTGGCGTACTTTGGGGCTAAGCTTGGTCTATTGCGTCATCATCAAATTTTGGAGTTAACAAAGCATCGTAAGTAGTGTTAAATGGATAGTAGAAACTGTATGCGTAAACAAGTTGTAGTTTTTCTAGCTTTTTTGTCGATGTTTTTTGTTTCTAGTGGTGTAGCTCGAGCGCTCGAGTTGACTAAAATAGGCACCACTGATCTGACAGGTAAAGGTATCGGCTCGACAACTTCCGCATACACTTATTCACTGCGTTCCTTTAGTTTGTATGGTAAAGCAGAGGCTTCAAAATCTGTTTCAGTCAAGATTGATGATGTGACATACTCATCTACGGCCAACGCCGCAGGTGATTGGTCGACCTATCTAGCAAATCTGACCTATGATACTCATCAGGTGACAATTAGTACCACTGGTGAGACGAGTCTCAACTTTGCTTTGACAATCAGTTCTGCTGCAGCCACTCCTACTCCAACGGTGACCACAACCACTAGTGCTACAAAGGGTGGCACGAGTTCAGCAACGCTGCCGGTCTCAGGCGCTCTCGACAACACTTATTTGTTGGCTGCTCTAGCTATGATTATGTTTGGTGTTGGAGTTAGCTTGCGCTATCGCAACTAGACTATGTCTGACTACAAAGAAATTCTCGCCCAAGAAATTGCTGGTTTAGCTGCCAAAGTTGAACAGGCAGAACTTCCTGATGAAATGCGCTATCAGCTCAAAAAAGAAATCGTGGCGCTTGAGCGCAGTGTAGAGCTTGGGAGCTATGACGAGAAGTATGAAAAAGTATCTAAGTATGTAGACTGGTGCTTGCGCATTCCTTTTGGTAAAAAGTCAGAGGATATTTTGGACATCCAAAAGGCCAAAGCAGTTTTTGATGAGCATCATTTCGGTATGCAGGAAGTGAAAGATCGTTTTCTTGAGTATTTAGCGGTGCTGAATTTGCAAAAAAATAACTTAGGAGATCAAGAATTTTCTGCTCCAATTTTGCTATTGGTCGGTCTGGTGGGTACTGGTAAAACTACGTTTGCCTATTCGCTGGCTGAGGCGCTTAATCGTCAGCTAGTCCGTATTCCTTTTGGTGGCATGGGTAGTGCCAAAGAATTACGCGGCAATTCGCGCCTTTTACTTGGCTCTGAGCCAGGCAAGGTTTTGCGGGGTGTTTGTGAGGCGGGAGTGATGAATCCAATTATTTTGCTTGATGAAATTGATCGTGGAGCTGACGATGCCAACATGGATATTATGGGTGTGTTGGTCGAGTTGCTTGACCCGGCCCAGAATCACGCCTTTACTGACGACTACATCAACTACCCAGTCAATCTCTCGCAAGCAATTTTCTTAGCTACTTGTAACAATACCCGCAAGATTGCCACTGCGGTGATGGATCGTATGGAAAAAATTACCATGCCTTCTTACACTGATGAAGAAAAAGTGGCCATCGCCAAGAAATATGTGATGCCAAAGGTGCTCAAGGAAGTTGGCCTTAAGCCAGATCAGTTTGTGATCCGGGAAGAAATGTGGCAAAAAATGGTTCGTCCCCTTGGTTTCGACGCTGGTATTCGTACGCTACAGCGCACCATTCAAGGTGCTGCTCGTAAAGCAGCGCGGATTATTGTTGAGCGCGGTTTTGATAAAGTTGAAATCGGTCCAGATAATTACAAGATCTTTTTACCGACCTACTAAGCTTTTTTTATCCTGATTTCTTACGATCTAGTTGTTCTCATTTGGTTTTTTTCAAAAGGTGCTAAAATCCGACTTATATGTCCTTAACTCCTCAAGACTTGCAGGCAATTGGCGATCTCATTGATCAGAAGTTAGAGGAAAAACTAGAGCAAAAACTAAATCACGAAGTTTAGTTGGTAAATTC
>CAITDX010000018.1 GCA_903891335.1 uncultured bacterium | reverse complement strand
TCTGATGATCCATCATCTATTACTAAAATATTTTGCCAGCCTTCTTTTTGAACAGACCTTATTACATCTGAAACAACTTCAGACTCATTGAAAACAGGAATTACCACTAGAATTGAGTTATTTGAAAACTTCATTTTTTATTGATAGTTTGTTCGTATTCTTGACAAACATTATCCACTTCTCCTTGAGAAATCAATTTACTATGATTAATATAAATAGCCTTGTCACAAAACATCTTTACCTGTTCTAAAGAGTGAGATACAAAAATAATGGTTATTTTGTTTCGTTTAAATTCTTCCATCTTTCTAAAACATTTTTTTTGGAAGGCGTCGTCACCCACTGCCAAGATCTCATCAACAATCAATATTTCTGGATTGACGTGGATGGCAATCGCAAAAGCTAGGCGCATGTACATGCCCGAAGAATAATGTTTGACGGGTTGGTCGATAAATTCTGCTATTTCTGAGAAATCAATAATGCTCTGTAGGTTGGCATCGATTTGCTTCCTTTTGAGCCCTAGGATAGCCCCATTGAGGTAGATATTTTCTCGACCAGTTAACTCTGGGTGCATGCCAGCTCCAAGCTCGATGAGTGGCGAAATTTGGCCTTTTACCTGAATCTTTCCCGTGGTTGGCGACATCACTCCAGCAATCAGCTTGAGAATGGTTGATTTCCCGGAGCCATTTGGCCCAATGATGCCCACGCTCTCCCCCTTTTTGATCTCGAAACTGATATTGTCGAGAGCAGTGAAGCCTTTGCTGGTTTCTTCGCCTCTAATTAGGGCTGGTAAAAACTCTTTAAAGGTTTTTTGACTCTGAAAGGCAAATTTTTTAGTGACGTTTTGAAATGTAATCACAGTCTCTGACATAATTAGATGTTATCCGAAAAGATTTTTTCTCTTGACTTGAAATACGCGAAACCAATCAATAAAACCAAAAGTGACACAGCCAGTGCAATACTGATACTGAGTAAATTGGGCATACCTCCGCCCAAAACAGTTTGGCGATAGGCATTGATAATGACTGCCATCGGATTGAGTTGGAAGACCAGTTGATATTTTTCTGGCACCAAATCAGCGGGATAGATGACGGGAGTGACGTACATCCACAAAACCAGCAGGAGGGATAGTAGATATTGAATGTCTCGATAAAGTAAATTAGCGGCAGCAAAAAAGAGCGATAATCCCATGGTAAAAATTTGCTGAATCAGAAAAATTGGAATCACCCATAAAATATTGAGCGTAACTGGGAGCTGATAGACAATCATATAGATCACGAGAACACTTAGAGCCAGGGCGAAATCAATCATCTTTGCTGACACAGTCGATAAAACCAGGATTGTCCGTGGAAAGTAGACTTTAGTGATTAGAGAGGCAGAGTTAACCAGCGAGCTGCAGGCAGAACTCAATGAATTAGCAAAAAGAGTCCAAGGCAGTAGTGCAACAAAAAGAAACACTG
This sequence comes from uncultured bacterium, assembly GCA_903891335.1. Lineage (GTDB taxonomy): Bacteria > Patescibacteriota > Microgenomatia > UBA1400 > PJMF01 > UBA1364. Next base: position 21,259 of record CAITDX010000018.1, on the reverse strand, counting down.
AGTAGGGAATGTTGCCGGTAGCATTGGTAGGGATTCTCAGGATGATGGAAAACGCAAAACTCATCACCAGCATTTGCGCCAGTGGGTTGAGAATGATCCAAAAATAGCCAAGAATGGACTGTTTATAGCGAGCCTTAACCTCGCGACCCACCATCTGAGCAAGCAATTCGCGCCACTTAATGATGTCTCGGATTTCTTTAACGATAGCAAGCATTAGTTCATTGTATACCATCCATGATTGATTTTGAAAACAAGTGGATGCTTTAATTGTTCTAAAGATTTTGTCTCCAAATACTTTCTTGTGGCTTTGATCTTTGTAGCAATTCACTAAGCTTTGAAAAGAGCTGAATTTGACTCTGACCCCATTCGTTACCCCGGGCATTATTTTGAAGTTTTGTGAGGGCTTGATTTAGTTGCCTAAGCTCATTGCAGTGAGAAGTTGTGGTCTCAATGCATCGATTCCTTCAGGTCCAAGTGTTTCGAAAAAAGCGTTGAGTCTATCTGGAGTTAAGCCTGCAATCATTCCGAGAGTTCGTTCAGCTTCTGTCATATAGTAAATTATTGTAGAGAAATTTTACTGATTTGCCTAGTTTACCTCATTTAAAGAAAGTATAATACCCTCATGTCTCGCATCCTCATCATTGGCGCTGGTCTCTCAGGAGCGACTCTCGCGGAGTGCTTTGCTACCGCTGGTGATTCAGTGTTGGTGCTGGACAAACGTCCTCACTCGGCTGGTAATTGCTACGATCATCTCGATCAGGAAACCGGCATTCGCGTCTCCAATTATGGGGCGCATCTCTTCCACACCAATAGTCAGGAAGTCTGGGATTACGTCCAGCGCTTTGCGACTTGGCGACCCTATGAGCACCAGGTTCTAGTCAAAGTTAGTCAGCAACTACTCAATCTCCCCATCAACCTCAACACCATCAATGCTTTTTTTAGCCTCAAGCTGAAGACTGCTGCGGCGATGCAGGCTTTTTTGGCGAAGAAAACGACCAAGCTTAAGCAAGTCACCAGTAGTCAGGATTATGTCCTTTCGCAGGTTGGTCAGGAACTTTATCAGGCAATTTTTGAGAATTATAGTCAGAAACAATGGGCGCTTGATCCTAGCGAGCTTGATGCAGCGGTGATTAAGCGCAACCCCGTTCGTTTCAATCGTGACAACCGCTACTTCACCGATCAGTATCAGGCTCTACCAGAGAATGGCTTTGCGGGTCTAGTCGAGAACATGCTCGATCATCCCAATATTAGTGTTCAGTTGGACACTGATTTTTTCACTTGGCGAGCGCAACAAGATATGTCTATCTTTGATCACATTTTTTACACTGGCCCGATTGATCAATATTTTGATTACGAGTTTGGGCATCTCGAATATCGGTCACTGGATTTTCACTTCGAGCGTCATGACCTAGCCTATTATCAGGAGGTTGGCGCCGTTAATTATCCAAGTTTAAACTATCCCTTTACCCGCATTATCGAGTACAAGCATTTTTATCCGCCCCAGCAGGCCATCCAGCAAACCATTATCTCCAAAGAATATCCGACTTGGGATGGTGAACCCTATTATCCTGTCCCTCGTCAACGTAATCATGCACTGCTACAAAAATATCAAGCCAAAGCAGCTTCACTTCGTGAACAAGGTATCTATTTCGTTGGCCGCTTAGGCACTTATCGCTATATCAATATGGATCAAGCGATTGCTGAGGCACTCGCGCTTTTCAAAAAACTCCGCGCAAAAGTACGCTAAAAATGCTATGGTACAGGTAATGAAAAATAATCTCACCTATTTCCTTCTTACCCTGGCCACCATGGCCTTGGCTGGTTTTTTATTGTGGCAAATCTATCAGGAAAAACAAAATTATGGCAGATTACAAGCCGAATATGCCGACTACAAAAAAACCCAGGAAGAAAAACAGGAATACGCCACCGCTCACTATTTGAGTTTTAGCTTCAAGTATCCATTGGGTTGGCATCTAGCGCTCTTTTTTAGCAATAATGACACCACTAAGACCTATGCCATGAGTCCTTACCCAATCAACTTCACCATGATCGCCCCTTCCAGAGGATTATTTGAGCTAACTATCTATGAAGATCCTGAGCGTTTCACTGATGACTTTTGGCAAAAGGAACAAGAGCGCTACCTAGTTGATCTTGATTTCGTTGAAACTGAGCAGCTGAGCACCGAGTATGGACAGATTGTCTTCTATAAAGGCAAGGAGAAACAAGCCAATGCTCCAGGTCAAAATGTCGAAGCGTATTTCTATCGTTTCACTGATGGAGAGGGAAATGTTCGCTATCTCAAGCTTGAGTTGCTCTATGTCGAAGATTTTCGCTTAACCAAGATGTTGCGTGATATTATTTTGTCAGTGCAGCCACTCTAAATTATGCGTAATCTCTATCTAGCCGCCCTTCTCGTCATCGCTCTCTTCATCTGGACTCGCACCTATCAGATTACTGAGTCCTTGCACTTCTTCAACGACATTGGTCGTGACTTCCTGGTACTCTGGCAGTGGCGAGAAACTGGCAAACCGCCGCTGCTTGGTCCACAGACCAGTGCGCTGCCCTTCAATCAGTCAGCGATTTATTTTTATTTGCTCTTCCCCTTCTATCTGATAACAGGTGGTTCGGTGTACGCCAGCCTCATCGCTTATCTTGTCATCTATGTCTTGGCTTTTGCCCTTGGTCTCTATTTACTGCGTCCTTATCCTCGCCTAGAAAAATCACTGCTCTTAGTATTTCTATTGATGACCGTGCACCCCGAATACATCATTCAGGGTCGCTTCATTTGGAATCCTTCGTTTGTGAGTGTGAGCTTGGCGGTGGCGTTTTATAGTCTGGTGGTGTATTTCGAGCAGAAGTCGACCAGATATCTCCTTTTATATGTCAGTGCTTTTGCCGTCAGTTTGGCCACGGCGTTTTCTTACTCAGCGGCTCCAGCCTTGTTGGCATTTATCCTCTATGCCCTCTATCGCCGCCGTCAAAGTATTTGGCGGTATCTGAACGCAGTGATGATTTCTTTGGGAATTGTCAATTTACCAACCTTGGTTTTTGAGTTGCGCCATCAGTTTTTCTTGACCAAATCACTTCTTTTTGGTGAGGCAGCGGTGCAGGCAGGGAATGTTTTTGCGACGCGCTTCACTCGCCTGCTGAGTTTGTCACTGAGCATTCACTGGGGCTATGTGCTGGCGATTTTGGCTCTCCTGGCTTATTTCGTCTATCGTAGTTACCAGCGAGAGAACAATCGTTTTCTCCTGGCTGCGGGGCTGCTTTTTCTGACAACGTTTATTCTGACCATTTTTGCTCCAGTCAGCATTCACTCGCATTACATTTTCCCCTTTTTGACCTTTTTGTTTATCATGATTAGTTTCCTGCAGGCCCGCTATATCTATGTGGTGGCCGTAGTGTTTTATCTGATTTTCTTACCCGCAGCTCTGCGCTTGCAAATTTTCGGGCCAGCTCGCCACACCATCAAAGAACTGCAGGAGTGTGCTGCTGCTTTCTGCGCGACCCAGACTGAGCCGCTTTTTGTCAGTAATCAGTCATCACATCACCCCTATCACAATGCCATGGAATGGCAATATTTGCTAAGTCAGGCTGGCTGTCAGCTTCGGGATGTCGCCACTGCTCCAGAGAGCGCTACTACCATGGCGGTTGTCCTCGATGATGATGTTTATGAGCATGGCAAAACCAGTTTCTATGAGCTCAGTCAATTTGGTCAGAGTCAAGAAAGCAGTCGCTTCCATTGTAAAGAAAATTTGGAAATTGTAGTTTTAGATAAAACCGGTAAGCCCTAGTAAGCCCAAGGCGAGTGCTCATGAGTAAGAGCTTTTTCTAAGACCTTGTGTTTGTATTCACTTAAATCGACAGATTGCTTGAGTTGAGCAATTTCGGTTTCGGCCTTACGCTGATACTGTTGATATTGCTCGATCAAGACATCAATCTCACGAATGAGGTGTGGGCTACTGGTTTTGACCTGGAGTGCTTCGAGGTAGCGTAATACCCGTTGTGAACCGATTAGGCGTCCTCGCACGAGCATGAAACGATCAGCAAAAAGGCGTTCTTGACTATGGACGAAGAAGCGACGCATGAAGCCACTATGAGCAATGGCTTTTTGCAGCTCCAAAACTCTCTGTCTGAAAAGCTTAGAGTCCTTGATGCGACCTTTTCTGTCAGTGGTGCGCACTTGTAGTTCTGGATACTCGATGGCGTCAGCTTGGATATCGAGTTGGACATCGAGCTCAAAGAAAGCTGCTTCACTCATTTCTTCGCGCTCAAGGAGCTTTTCGTAGACACTGCGCTCGATAATCAGGCTTTGCATTGCCAGTGAGCGAGCATAGTGACCCTTATCTACTTGATTGATCTGCGCCAAAATTGTTTTTTCTTGCTCTTGCCACTCAGTAATTTTTTTCTTGACTTGATTGCGAGCAATGCCAACTAGGTTACCTTTTTTGAGTTTGCGGATGGCTGCTTCTAGGTCAAAAATATCATCATAGAGTTTCTGAACTTTTTCCATAGTGGAAGGCAGGTGTAGCTTGAGTTTTTTGAGTAACCAAGCAATCGTCGAACCATTGATGAAAAGAGTGAAGAGCAAGACTGCGAAGGTTAACTGAAACATGCTTTCTTTGTACTGATAGCTGTCAGGTAAAGAAAACACTAAAACCAGTGGAATCACTCCGCGTAAACCACCCCAATTCAGGATGTGCTGCCAAGAAAGTGGGACATTAGGCTCATCTTTGAAGAAACTGAAATGATTGGTGATAAAAACGGAAATATACACCGACAAGGCTCGAGCAATGAGCACTGCTCCCACAGCATAGAGCCAATTTGGGAAAATTTCAACCAAAAATGCAATGTCGAGATGGAAGGTAGCGAAGAAAAATACCAATGAAACTGCCAAGAATCCTAAATAATCCCAAAGTTCGTGGACAAAATGAGCAACCTTAGGAGAAATGCGCGAGCGACCCAGATTACCAACAAACAACCCGGCCACCACGGCGGAAATAACTCCCGACAAGTGGAAGTAATGTTCGGTAGCAGTGAAAATTACCAGGGCAGCTCCAAGAGTTAAGGTTGTCTCTACCACTAGATCATTTTCGATTTTCGCCAAAACTACTGAGGTCAAATACCCAAGTAGTGCTCCGGCCAATAAGCTACCAAAAAAGACATAGGCAAATTCACTAACTGAGTGAATGAGCGTTTCTTCGGAAATCGCTTCGCCGCCAATCACAATGGCCGTCAAAATGCGAAAAATCACTACTGCAGTCGCGTCATTAATCATACTCTCGCCGTCAGCAAGTAAAGCTAATCGGCGTGGCCCACCCAAACTTTTGAAAAGTGATAGTACTGCGATTGGATCGGTGGCAGAGATGAGTGCCCCAAAAAGTAGTCCTGTTTGAATATCAAAGCCCAGGCTTAGTGAAACCAGGCCGCCAGTCACTACAATGGCAATCAAAATGCCAAAGGTTGCCAAGAAACTAATAGTTTTGAATTGGAGACGGAACTGATGGAAGTTGAGGTGTAGAGCTGAGCCAAAGAGTAAAATTGGTAACAAGAAAAAATAAGTAATGTCGCTGCTCAAGTCAAGCTCTGTCGGCAAATGGAGCAATTCTAGCGCTTCTTTGGCAATTAAACCAAAAGCCAGAATCACAATGGTATAGGGTAACTTTTTTTTATCAGACAGGTACTGCAAGAGTGAGAAACAAATAAGCAATAAGCCGATAAATAAAACATTTTCCAAAATGACCATAGGCGGGATTTTAGCGTATTTTTAAGATCGAGACAATCAATATTTTTAGGACCGACTCTGATACCACTGTACTACTTTTTTGACACCCTCGTCAAAAGACACCTCTGGAGTCCAGCCAAGAATAGCCTGTGCTTTGGCATAGTCGAGTGAGCTCGTCACTTGTTCACCAGGACGCTCTTCGATGTGAACTTCTTCAATTGAGACACCCATTTCAGTGACTACTTTGCGGAAGACCTCATTGGTAGAAATTTCAGTTTTGGTGCCGATGTTGAGCTCACCGACGAAGTCGCTCTCAAGAGCAAGGAGGTTGGCGCGAGCAACATCACTGACGTAGACATAGTCACGAGTATGAGTGCCGTCACCATTGATTTTGGGACTTTTACCCTCTGCAATCATTTCCGAGAAAATGGCAATCACGCCAGACTCACCATGAGGATTTTGGCGAGGGCCATAGACATTGGAATAGCGCAGTGAGATATAAGGAATTTGGTAGAGTTCGTGATAATAATTCAAATAAAGCTCCCCTGCTCGCTTGGAAATTCCATAGGGAGAGAGCGGCTCTGCCTTCATCTCTTCAGTGAAAGGCGTCTGTTTGTTGCCATACATAGCTCCACCTGTGGCGGCAAAAAGTACCTTTTTGACGGGAATTTCTTTGGCTGCTTCCATGATGTTGAGTAGACCGATGATGTTGTGCGTGGCATCAAACTGAGGATTTTTGACTGAATAGCCAACTTGGATGTGAGCAGCGTGGTGATTGATTACTTCTGGGCGTTCTGAGCGAATAATTGCTTGGATAGTGTCTTTATCAGTGATGTCGGCCTCAATAAATTTGGCTTGTGGATTGAGGTTGTTGTGACTACCAGTTGAGAGATTATCGACAACGACAACCTCATGACCAGCAGCGATATAGGCATCAACGACATGAGAGGCAATGAAACCAGCGCCACCAGTAACTAAGATTTTCATACGTATTCCTTCTTTTTCTTTATGCTAATTATTTAGGCTACCCAGTATCCTCCGGCAAAGAGGATGAGGTTGATTATAAGTAAGATTATACTGATTGTCAGGTAGAAAATTTTTTGTTTGCGAGTGCCGCGCCAAGCGAGATAGATGAAAAGTGGAAAACAAATCAGGAGGTAACGCGGCATACTCGAGAAATTACCGGTCAGGGGTGGCAAGAGATATGCTGGCCAGGCAAAGATGAGATACGTACGTAAATACCTATGTTTGGTCATGGTTGCTCTGATCAGCACAAAGAGCGCCCACAACGATAGGGCAAATTCTTGGACGTAGGCATAGTACTTCAAATCAAAAGGCCGAACTGTCCATAATATCTTGATATATCGCCAAATTACTTGTGGCAAGCTCACTAAATTAGTTTGCCGACTGGCCCCAAATTCACTCTGGACATGGAAGAAATAAAGTGGATCGCCGAAGACCTGCTGGAGATAGCCCATGTAGGCCAACAGCCCTAAAGGACCAAGGGAAACCGCCAGATATGCCCACCAGTTTCTGCGATCGCTGCTATAAATCAAGTACAGGAGACTTGGATAGAGAAAAACACCCGTGATACGAGTGGCGCTGGCGAGAGCAGCCAAAACACCAGCGAGCCAGTAATATCTCTTGTGGGCAGTAATTAAACTGGTGAAAATGAGAGTGAGGAAAAGTGATTCTGTGTAAAGTGCTCGCAAATAAAAACTACTCACAAAAAAAGTAAAAAAGAACAAACTCCAGCAGGCTATTTTTTTCGAGAAATGCAGGCGAACTAAGTAATAAAAACTAGCCAAAGCAAGGAATGCAAAGACATGGGTAATAAGTAGACCGCTGAGCAAGGTGTTCTGAATGAGAGCATTTAGCCAGCTCATCAACAATGGCAAGAGTGGAAAAAAGGCCTGGATAAGACCAGTCCCTAGATACCCTTTTTCGGCGATAGTAAGGTAATGAACTCCATCAAAATGTGCAAGTTTATCGAGATGTAGTGGTAATTGATAGCGTGCTAATTCACTTGCATAGGGAAAGCTTGGTTGAAATGGCAAAATCAGCGGTGAGATCGTGAGTAGGATTTGAGTTAGTACTATCCACCCTAGAAAAATTTTGCTGATGATCTGCCAATCGGCTTTTGACATGATTTAGAGCTGTTTATACACCGCGAATGTGGCTGCTGCAGTTTTTTGCCAACTAAAGGTGTGTGCATGTGCAGCTGCTGCTTTGACAAACTTTTTTCTCGCATTTTCAGACCAAGACAAAACTTCACTCACCCCTGCCGCGAAATCTTCTGCCTTGGCCTGTTCGACGATGATGGCTTTGGTCAAAGCCACTTCACTTAGAGAGGAATTATTGGCACAAACCACTGGTGTCTGACAAGTCATGGCTTCAAGTACGGGCAAGCCAAAACCCTCATAGAGACTTGGCTGGATGTAGGCAATTGCTCCCTGATAGATGGCTGCTAATTCTTCGGTGGCAGTTGCTGGTAAATCAGTAATAAAGGAAACTCGATCAGCTACATCACTCAGTGCAATTTGGCTTTCAATCCATTGCCACTCAGGAATAGCGTGAGGGTAAAAGTTCTTGCCCACGCACACTAATTTGATCTTGTCTGGCAGAAATTTCAAAGTCTTGATCAGATGAGGAATGTTTTTGTTGTAATTAATGTCGCCAACGTAGAGCACATAGTGCTTTGGTAAGCGTAACTTTCGTTTGACACGATTGCGCACCACCTCATCGTTAGGTTTAAGAGCGGGATTGGCCGCGAGAGGCACGACGGAGATCTTATCGAGGGGAAATTTGAGATGTTTGGCAATGTCAGTTTTGGACGATTGTGAATCAGTGATAACGGCATCGACTTGTTTGAGCGCGAGCTTTTGTTTCAGCAGTGCCAGCATTCCTCGCTTACCCACCGGATAATATTCGGGAAACAGGAGTGGAATCACATCATGAATCGTGACCACTGTTTTGACGCGCTTAATCAGTGGTAGAGTTGGAAGAAATAAATCAAAAAAAGGATAGTGAACGATATCTGGTTTAAAATCAGTTGGTAGCTCTTTGGTCAGAGCGAGTTCAATTTCGGGTTGTTGGCGCAGTGACTCAGTTAAAAAGCGAGTGTAATTTCCCACTCCTCTGATGGCATTACCATCGTGCATCGGACTATTATCGATTAAAACCTTAATTGCCATGATATTTGACCTTATCTAGCTGTAAATACTGCAGATAGGCACTGCTATGGTGCAAACCACTAAAAAACGCAAAAACAAAACCCTGCCAGCCATCAACGAAACCTTTGTGGCGCAGATAGATGAGTAAAAATGTTTTGAGTGGCTGATAGAGTAAGTAATTGAGGGCAGTGAGTGGAGTTTTTGCTAATTTTTGAGCTTTGAATTGTTGTGCTTTGAAACCGGTGTAGGTTTGAAATTTACGGTAGTAATCAGCAAAAGTGGGATTGCTATAGTGCAAGAGATGTCCAGGGGCAGTGGCAGTTGGACCATCAACTTGCATTTGTTCATGCACATCTTGCATGGGTAGTCGAGCTTTGCCACGGAGGTAGAGGCGTATCACTGGATCAGGGTACTGGCCACCCTTGCGCAAGAAGCGCCCACAAAAAAAATTGCGTCGCCGTAGCCACCAAGCAGCTACTTCAGATTTTTGTTTGTGTTCGAGTTGATTAATGAGCTGCTTGATAAAATTTTGGAGTTCCTGATCAACCACTTCATCCGCATCTAGTTGCAGCACGAGTGACTTAGTGGCTGTATCCATGGCCATTTGCTTATTGATATGGAAGTTAGTTTTGTTGGTAGTCTTGATGACTTGGGCGCCAAATTGCTTGGCAATGGCAACTGTCTGATCAGTTGACTCACCATCAACCACAATAATCTCGCTCGCCAAGTGGCGAATACTTTGAAGGCAAGCTGCTAAATTGCGCTCTTCATTATGAGTCGCTAAAACGACCGAAAGCATGATGAGTACTATTATAGACTATAGACTACATTTGTTCCAAAGTCTTAATTCCTAGCAGGCCAAGTCCGGCACGTAGTACTTGACTAGTGTGGGTAACCAGTTGCAGACGCAATCCTTGTTTGTCGCCACCACCCAAAATAGGCAATTGATTGTAGAAACTGTTAAAAATTGAGGCTAACTCGAATAGATAATTACACAAGTGATGAGGAGCAAACTCAGTGGCGGCTCGTGCCACACTCAGCTTGAAGTTAGTTAAACTCATAATCAGTTGTTTTTCGATCGGCTCGAGCATTGTTTCGGTCACATCTTGCTCTTGAGCATCGCTAATGTGTTGCTCTTGGGCCTTGCGTAAAATACTGCGAGCACGTGCATAGCTATACAGCATGTAGGGCCCCGAATTACCCTGGAGATTGAGAATTTCCTCCCAGTCGAAGTTGATGTTGAGTTCAGATTTGCGTTTCAGATCATTCCATTTCAGAGCAGCAATACTCACTGCTTGAGCAATGGTTTCATCACTGCTCAGAGCCATGGCCTTTTCTTTGGCTTTATCCAGCACCTCCTGTAGCCAGATGACATTACCCTTGCGGGTCGACATTTTGCCTTCTTTGAATCGATATAAACCATGCTTGACGTGGACGCGCTCGCCTTTTTGATACCAACCCAAGAGCTCTTCAGCTCGGTAGAGTTGCTGAAAGTAAAAAGACTGTTCACTGCCAACTTCATTAACAACCAGCGGTGCACTGCCATCTGCGTTTTGATAGCGAGCGGTAGTGCGGCGATATCGATCAGTGGCGAGGTCGCGAGTAGCATAGAGGGTGCTACCGTCTTTTTTGGCAATCATCAGTGGAGTAAATTCATCATTTGGATAAAAGATTAAGGTGGCACCAGCTTCGCCAGTTTTGGCTAGACCAGTGGCGACAAGTTGTTGAATTACTTCTTGTAGAAACGGTTCAAAAAATGACTCGCCAAAGCCTCGACCGTTATTTTCGGTGAAACTCACACCCAAGTATTCATAAATTTTGGCAAATTCAACAAATGACCAATCGATGCATTGCTGCCACAGACGACGAGCTTCAGCATCACCTTGCTCTAGCTTGGTAAACCAAGCTCGAGCCTCATCTTCTAGGCTTGGATCTTTTTCCGCTTCTTCATGAAATTTGACATAGAGGGCAACAAGCTCCTCAACTGGTTTGCTGCTACTGGAAATCACTGCCTCATCACCCCATTTTTTAATGGCAACAATTTGTTTGCCAAATTGCGTCCCCCAATCTCCCAAGTGATTGTCGCGGAAGACTTGATAGCCACTTGCTTCAAGCAAATTGGCAACACTATCACCAATAATAGTTGAGCGTAAATGACCAATACTGAAGGGTTTGGCGATATTAGGTGAAGAATACTCGACAATTGCTTTTTTTCCCCGTCCGAGATCATGATACGTATTTCCCTGCACTTGTTCTTGCTTGAAGGCAGCCATCCAGTACGCATGAGTGAGGGTGAGATTGATGAAGCCGGGTCGCTGGACTTGAATGAGTGCCAGATGGCCTGATTGATCGAGCGCCTTGACTTTGGCTGCAATTGCTTCGGCTAGAGCAACGGGACTAGCGAATTGTTCGCGCAGTTCTTTGAAAGCAATCATGGCCACATTGCATGACAGATCACCAAATTCAGGATTGCTTGGCTGTTCTAGCTTGACTTCGGTAGTAATTCCCCAAGTTGCTATAGCACTTTGCAATAAGTCGATAATTAATTGATGATTCTGCATGAATAGATATCCTGAGGCTGTATTATAGAGGAAGATAGATAAAAAATCTGCCTTCACCATCTTTGCTACGAATAATGTGGTCGGCAGGTCGATCTCCCATCTGGTCAAATTTACTTGCTACGACAATCGTGTCAAGTCGATCAAGATCAGAAGCATCAATTTTATCGGTGAAGAAGAATAGATTGAGGATCCCTCCTTGGTAAGCAATTGGATTGACTGCAAAACTAAACAGAGCGTAAATGTAGGGATGCTGATAGTCACTGGTAAATACAATCTGCTTGATCTTGCTTCGATCAAGTTTTTTGAGGTAGGCAAAGGTTTCTAAGTAGCCAACCATAAAATCATCTTTGCTTCTTTTTTCAAAATTTTGATAATAATTGCGTTGGTAGAAGCCAGCAATGCCCAAATAATACAAACAGAGTGCGATAAAAAATAGCTTGCGATAGCCATTGAAACTGCGCCAAATCGCTGCTGCGCTTAGTACAATCCAGAGAATGAATCCTGGCAATGCTAAGATACTGCGATTACTACTCGCCTGCCCCTCAGCAATAATCGCGGGCAACAAGCCGAGACCAATCCACATCATTGCAATGACCAGTAAGCGTCGTTCTTTTTTGCGCCACACCAGATAAACAAGCATTAAAATCAAAGAAAGTGGTTCAATCACTCCAAATTTGCCATCACCGTGACGGAAATTACCCATGTTTTGTCCAAAAATGAGAAAGTCTAAAGAAATATAGCTCAGGGTGTTATCAAGAAGTTTGGCAGCTAGTTCTGTGAGGGTATAGCCTTGCGCAAAAATAGTACTTGAAGCTCTCATCAAACCATTGCCAAAAAAAGAGTCTTTGAGCAAAGGCAGCATCAAAATAACGCTTAATAAGAGGGCTGCTAAAAGTTGCTTTTTTCGTCGCCAGAGTTGTTTGTAATAGATGATTGCTAGAGCACCAAAAAGAAGAGGGGTGGTAATTTTACTACTATGATAGGAATATAGGGTTGTGCAAGCCAAGACGCTTGCGCCCAATAGCCACCACCACTGCTTCTTGTTGAGATAGCGAAAAAATCCAAAAACCGCCCACAGCAGTAGATTGAGGGTCATGGCTGACTCAAAAGCCAGTCGACTATAATGAATGTGCCAAGGAGAAGTAGCGAGAATGAGCGCTGCCAAGTTAGCCCAAAGATATTTTTGCTTATCTCGCTCAAATAGTTCTAAAACCAACAAGTACATAGCCAACACCGCCAATACTCCATGGAGTGCAAACGGCAAGCGTACTGCCAGCAAAGTATTTCCCAAGATCGCAGTGAAAAAACCACTCTGATAGATGGCTAAAGGGGCTTTGTAGTCACCAAAAGACCGAAAACTGACTGGTAGGCGCGCCAACCACTCATCTCGCCTGGTGGTAAAAATGGCAAAGCCATTGTAGGCAATTGCGGCTTCATCCCAAGCCATACCAGAGGGAGTTTGCGCAAGGTGATAGAAGCGCAAGATCGCCGCAAGCGCTAGGATAAAAATAAGAGCTAGTTGGCGTTTCACAAAGACGTTCATGACGTGCGCATTTTATACCACCAGTAAGGTTGCCAAACTAAAAAGCTGATCCTTTGCCAAAAGTTGGCATTTTTCCAAGTGAATTTTTTAGCATTACGCCAGCTCATGGCTTGCATTTGTTGTTCACCAAACACTGATTTATTAGTGGTTTCATGATTATGATCAACTTGGGCTTTTGGTTCAAAAAGAATTAAAAAGCCACGCTTCCTCGCCTGGAAAGACAGATCAATGTCTTCCCAGTATGCGGGATAATACAACTTATCAAAACCACCAATACTCTCAAATATACTCTTGCGGAACATTGCGCTGCCGCCACTCGCCCAAGCTGTTTCACCAGTCGACATATCTTGATAGCGACTATGTAAAAACATGCCTCTTTGAAACCAGAGTTTATTGCGCCCCCCCAAAGTCTGCAGGTGAGTTTCATGCTCAAGGCATCCCACAGCAAATACCTTAGGGTTATCAAAATGAGGAATCAGGTGTGAGAGACAATCAGGATAAGGAGCCACATCGTTATTGATCAGAAACACGAGCTCATTTTGAGCAATACGAAAACCTCGATTAGAGGAGGCGCCAAAACGCTGGTTGCTGTGATTGACCAGAAGCTTGATGATGAACGTTTTTTTTCCTATTTTATGGGTGCCTTGATAGAGATCAGCAGCAAAATCAGTGAAAGCAACTTGTTTCGTAGCGAATTTTTGAGCAAACCAAGCAACAGTTGGATCTTCCTTGCCGCTGGCATCATCAACCACAATCAGCTCGTCACCGCTGCGCATGCACCCAAGCACTGCGGGTAAATTTTTTTCATACAAGCGCACGCCTTTGTAGCTAGGGATGACGATTGATACTTGTGGCATATTAGCGCTCCAGCATGGTCAGCAAAACTTTTGTAAATTTTGCTTGTGAAAATTGCAAACTCTGTGTTCTTGCCTGATCAGCTGCTTGTATTCGTGCCTGCTCATCTTTCATCAACGCAATGGTTTTTTGCAAGCACTCATCTTTATTATTCCATAGAAAACGACTGAGTTCATCGGTCACAATTTCTCGCTGTCCACCCAAGTTGATGACCACAGGCACTGCTCCCGCTGCCATCGCTTCGAGGGTTGAAATGCCAAAATGCTCAGCTTTGGCGGGATCCCGTTCGACGTCAATACCAAATCCAGTTGCATGCCAATAAATTTTGGCTTGGCCATAGAGCTTCAATAGTTCTTCTCGATTGAGGTGATGATGAAAAGTGATTGGCAGACTTTGAGCAAGTTTATGAACTCGATTTGCATATTCTTGATCCTCAATTTGACCTACCAAGACAAGTTCCCAGTTTTTACTTAATTTTGGTTCGATTTGACATAACTGTCGAAAGAATTCAACCAAAACATCTTGACGCTTGCTATGTAATTGCGAAAAAAAACGTCCTACCGAGAGGATGATATTTTTTTTAGGAATTTGTGTAATTTTCTGAGGTAATTCTACAAATGGCTGATGAACGTAATCGATATCTGTCTGCCAATACTTTTCAATGTATTTTTTGGTGAAATATGAATTGGTATTTTTAATTCGCCAATTGGCCAATTTCAAGCGTTCTAAGAGTGATGATTTATCGATCGCGAGTGGCACTTGGATATGCAAAATATTTTTTTTGGCCAAAGAGAAAAAGAGGCTGCCGTCAGTTTGGTAGTAGAGACAATCAAATTGTTTTGTCCACCATAGTTTCTCCCAAAAACTTGCAGTGGTATTTAAAGGAGTAGTGATGAAGGTGATTTTGTCCAGAGAATAATTGAGAAATGCTTCGTATCTCTGTTTGATTGCGGCTCTTTCTGTGCTAGACAGCGGAGATTGACTCGTCAAAGCGATGAAAACCTCATGACCGGCAGTGGCAGCAATACTGGCACAATCAAAGAGATATTTTTCGCCTCCACCAGTATGTTTGGGAAGATACGGCGAGTAAAAAGCAATCTTCATACCGAAATCTTACCTTCTTTATGCCACAACCTTCTAATCTCTTGCTCTTCTCGTTCGTAGCGTTTTTCTAGACTTGGTTTTTGTTGTAATTCCCAGACTTGGATGTAGACCATCATGCGATTCATTGCTTGTACCAGTGCTTCAACAAGACCGGCGAGACCATCTTTATACCCTTGATGCTTCAGTGCTCGTCGATAAAATTCCATCACTCCTTTGCGAATAATTGTCCAAAACCCAACCTCAGATGTCGCTGCTGCAGCTAAACTGCGCGCTTCTTTGATCGTCCATTCAGCACTCTTGGCTAAATTGTCTGCTGTATTACGGTGAGTCAGATGTATCAACTGATGTTGTAAGGTCGCCACTTCACCTTTAAAAACAGGGCTTTCATGGATTTCACCAGTCCAAGTCAATAAATGGTCACGATGAAAAATACGAGTGACTCGATCATTTTCCCAATTTCCATATCGAAATTGGTGCCCATAACAAATATTGCGGCGATACAGTGCCATCACTGGAGCCGTATTCTGTTCGATGTAGAGCAAAACTTCTTTTGCGAGTGCTGGCGTAACCCGCTCATCAGCATCGACATAAAAAAGCCAATCAGTTTCAACTAAACTCGCTGCTTTTTCTCGCAATTTCGCAAAAGAATCATGAGCGAAATGCACTACTTTAGCCCCATAACTCTCGGCGATAGCGACGGTTCGATCACTGGAACCAGTGTCAAGAACAATGATTTTTTCACAAAATAAGAGTGTCTCCAAGCAAGCAGCAATCATTGTTGCTTCATTTTTGGCAATAATAATGGCGGTCAGATTATTTTTCATAAGACTGCTTGTTTACCCATTCTTCCAATCACTGCATCAAGAACTGCCTTGCGTTCACTGCGATTACCGTTAATGAGTATATTAAAAATCAAATGTAGGGCAGTGAGCTTGCTTCTCCAGGGCGCATGGTGTATCGCCAAGAAAATTCGATTTCTTGTTTGATAATATTGTTGGAGTGAAGAACCTGCTCCGCCCGTTGATCGACCAATTTTATGGTAAACAATTGAGGTGGGACAATAAACCACTTTCAAACCAGCTTCCTTAACTCGCAAACTATAATCCACATCCTCACTATAGAGGAAGTAGCGATCATCGAGCAAACCAACCCTTTCCATTACTTCCCGACTAATCAGGGTGACACAACCAGTTGCAAAGTCAGTTTCAGTCACACGATCAAAATGTCCTCGATCAACCTCATCAATGCCAATGTGATATGCCAATAAATTTGTCCAATCAACTTTGCCTCCCGCATACCAAAGTACGTGGTGTTTCTGAGCATCAGTGTATGAGTCAGCAAAGTATTCATAACCTTTGTGAAAATAAATTTTGCTGACAGCTAAACCAATTTTGGGATCTTTTTTCATCAAGTCAAAAAGTTCTTGCAGAAAGTTTTGATCGACGACCGTGTCGGAATTTAGCAACAGATAATAGTCGCTATCGTAGGCATCAATCGCATGTTGGATACCGAGATTATTGCCACCTGAGAAACCCAGGTTGCTTTCACTACGCAAGATTTCCAAGCGAGGGTTCTGTTGCTGAAAGACACTGCTAAAAGTCAGAGGCTCTTTGGAGCCATTATCGACTACGATGATCTTATAATCAAAACCACTATGGTTGATTGTCTGAAGTGACTTCACTACAGCCTTGGTATCAAGAGGGGTGTTGTAATTGACGATAATAATCGAAATGTGATTCTTCATACCTTTTATAGTTTTCTCTTCAACTTAATCCACCATCGGGCTAAACCGTGACTTTCTTGGAGTTCTAAATCATGTATCCAATAGTTTAGCTCTTTCCGAAAATGACGCAAGTCTTGCACTAATTGCTTCGTGTCTGAAACATCAGCTTTGTCTTGGTTGCCAAGCAGGTCAAAAAGCTTCATTTTGACAGTCATTTGATAAGCAGCCTGCATCACACTTAAATAAAACCCCCGCACCCCATCTTTGTATCCTTGGAAAGCAAATAATCTGCGAAAGAAATCATCCGCGAAATCGCGCAATAAGCTAGAATGAGAAATTGAAAAATCAGTAGCAACTTGTGGTTTCTTTTGTTCTGCTTCGATGTCAGTGTAGCGATTTAAGCGAGCGATATAGTCATGAGTATTTGCGTAGTTGTGATGAAGCAAGGCAATGGTTTCATCTGCGGCGAGCTTAGCAGTTGTAGCATTATCCGCTATGATTGGTTGCGCATGAATTTGCTCTGACCAACTCACCACTCCCTTGCGGAAAAAGCGTAATTGATAATCTGGCCACCAGCCAGTGTGTCGCATGAAATAGCCACTCACTAAATTTTTTCTTGGTAAGTAGTACGCATCTGCCGCTTGCTCATTGGCAGTGAGTGACAATAATTTTTTTGCTAGAGCAGGCGACACCTCTTCATCGCCATCCAAAACCAAGATCCAATCTTCCTTGGCTTTGGCCAAAGCAAAATTACGAACCGGCTCCACAAAGCGACTTTCTTTGCCATATGAATAGATTTTATTGGTATATCTTTTGGCTAATTTGATTGTCTCATCGGTGCTTTCGATATCAACGACAATAATTTCCTTGGCGAACTGAACCGAATCCAGCACGCGTAACACCGTGTCTTGAGCATTTTTGATGATTAACACTACTGAAATAAACATGATACTAGTATGATAGCAGTTGTCGTGCAAAAACTTAAGTCACTTTCAGTTTTCTTTCCCGCTTATAACGAAGAAGCAAACTTGGAAATTCTCTTGCAGCAGGCAAAAAGAATCATTCCCACTCTAGCTCGCACCTATGAATTATTAGTAATTGATGATGGAAGTACTGATCGAAGCGCTGCTATCGTCCGCAAATTAGCCAAAAAAGATTCTCACATCAAGTTAGTTTCTCATTCCAAGAATTTAGGCTATGGTGAGGTTCTGAAAACTGGGATTCGCGAAAGTCGCTTTGAGTGGATTTTTTGGTCTGATAGTGACTTACAATTTGACCTAGCTGAACTTGGATTTTTTGTACAAGCAGCTAATCAGGGCAAGCTTGCTATTATCGGTTATCGCAAGAAACGATCAGAGGGATGGGGCCGGCAATTTAACGCTCACTTATTTAAATGGTACATCGACGCACTGTTTCGTCTTCATGTTAAAGATATTGATTGTGCATTTAAACTGATTCGTGCCGATTTGCTCAAATCTTTACGCCTTAATTCAGGGAGTGCCTTTACTAGTGCGGAAATTCTCTACCGATTGAAAAAAAAGAAAGTGCGTTTTACAGAAATTGGTGTGACGCACTACAAGCGCCTCTATGGTCAACCCACGGGTGCCAAAATTTCAGTGATTGTTAAAGCTTGCGTTGAAAGCTTGACTACCTATATCAACATCAAGCTTTCTTCGCTAAAATTGAAGTAGTTATGCGGTCATTTTTCTTACTTATCATTATCTTTTTTGCGAGCAGCTACGCGCTCTTTACTTCTGGATTATTTCACGTCCATGACTACACCCATGCGGCTCGTATTGCTGAAATGACCAGAGGGCTTGATGCTGGACAGCTACCAGTGCGCTGGAGTGATAATTTTGGCTATGGATTTGGCATGCCACTCTTCAACTTTTATGCTCCACTACCTTATTTCATTGGAGCACTTTTCCACAAACTCGGATTTTCGATTATTATGAGCGTTAAGCTTCTCTATCTAACAATTGCCGCAATAACTATTGTCGGGGCATTTCTCCTGGGTAAACGACTCTATGGTCGATTTGCCGGAGTTTTATTAGCTGCGCTGTATACACTCGCTCCCTATCGCGCTCTTAATTTATTTGTGCGCGGCGCGCTTAGCGAAGCCATGGCAATGGCCTTTTTCCCCTGGGTGCTGTGGTCTATTCTCAGTTACATCAAGCAAAAAGAACCAAAGTATTTGCTCTATACCTGTCTGTCGTTAACGGGCATTATCTTATCTCATAACTTAAGTGCCTTGATGTTTTTTCCCATGGCAGCACTGTTTGCCCTACTCTTAGCCTGGCATTATGGTCGCCTCTCGACACTCTGGTCAATTGCCGCTTATTTCTTACTCTCAATTGGTTTAGCTGGTTTCTATGTCTTACCAGCGTTTATGGAAAAGAATGAAACCATTATTGAGCGCATTTTCGCTGGATACTTTCACTACTCTCATCACTTTCTCTATATTCGTCAATTTTTCAATGCAACCTGGGGTTATGGTGGCTCAGCCTGGGGACCAAATGATGACATCTCCTTCTTTTTTGGTTTTGCTGCTTGGGGAGGATTGCTTTGTGCAGCAATTTTGTTACTGTTGAATATTTGGCAAACACGTAAGCATTTGCTAGAAAATAGGGTTTTGATTATTAGCGTTGGAGCAGGATTTTTGTTTCTTTTCAGCTTGTTTTTTACCCTTCTAAAAAGTCAATTTATCTGGGACCAAGTGAGCATATTAAGCTACATTCAATTTCCTTGGCGATTTTTGGCCCCTGCAAGTTTTTGGTTGGCAATTATTGTGGTGGGAGGTATCTATTTGATCAAGCCTGGTCGTTATCGCTGGATCTTGGCGACTCTTTTATTTAGCTTGAGTCTTTATAATCTCAGCTACTTCAAGCCCAAAGAATATCTGGAGAATCCCGATGCCCTCTACTACTCTGATGCAACTCGCATTCAAACAGAAATGAGCTCCGTATTGCCTGACTATATCCCTAAACAAATGGCGGCTGAGACTACTTTATTGGAGCTTGGACAAACCTTGCCTGTAGCTTGGTTAGACAACCAATCAGAGCAAGCTGAACAAAATTCTGATTCTGTTACAGTAATGATTGATCATGGTTTTGAGAAACTTGTTTCTGTTGCAAGTGCGAAAGAATCAATACTTAATTTCAAGGTTGCGTATTTTCCTGGCTGGCGAGCTGAAATCAATGGTATCAAAACAACTCCCGTGTATGATCAAGAACTTGGTAATCTCCAAGTCAAAGTTCCAGCTGGTCAATCACAGGTCGGGATTTATTTTGGTGAGCACACACCAGCTCGGATTTGGGGAGATCTGCTGAGTATCTTAAGTTTATTTTGCCTACTCTATTTTCATTTTGGCACTACGTCGACAATCAAAGTAAAACAAGTAAGCAAAGATTAATGCAGCCAGAAAACTGATTGTATTACCAATCATACGAGGCCAAGTTTTTTGGGTAAAGCGACTTTCAATTTGATACTCACCAACTGGCAAAGCATACGCGATTCGACCTTTGATGTCTTCATTATCGATATAGTCAACTAGAGAGTCATTTGCTTTTGTTTCCCAACCAGCAAAGGCAGCAGTTGATTCAACAACTATTGCAGATTCTTGGATAGTGATGCGGTAACGACGATAACTTCCAAACAGTTCTTGTACGCTAATTTGACCAGTTCCGCTTAGTAAAAAAATAGGATCTTGTTTCTGCTCAAAGAAAGGATATTGAAAATTTTTAGGCATATTTTCTTGATTAACTGAGGTGGTGCCAGAATCTGCATCATAATCAATTGGATTTTTGTACTGATAGTCAATTGGCTTAAGTTGATAAATCTGCCAAAACTGTAACAACACAATAATCCATAAAAATTTTTGTACTGTTTTACTTGTTGAAGCGTAAAGGGTAGCGCTCACTATAACCAAAGTCATCGCTAATAACAAGGATAATCTCCAGGGAAATTGAATGAAATTTGCAAAAGGAATCATCATGTAGAGTGATTTGCTGATCGCTAATTGACCAAGCACCAACAACAAACTAATTACAATCCATGAGTCAAACTTTTTAGCACGTAGTTTCCTAAGCAAGATAATCAATGCTAAAAATAAAATGGTAATTTGAATCGCACCCAGTCCATACGACATTGAATCAACTGATCCCCAATATGAATAGCCAAATTGCATGGGTAAGCGCAGTAATTGAGCGAGTGTTGGAAAATGTCGGTCAAAATTAAGCGTTAAGTCTACTCCATCTAGAGTAATGAGGCTTTTTTCAGCTAAAGCAGGCAGCCAGAACCACAATCCCATGGCAAATGCGCCTAGGAAACTGAGGCCAAATTTTTTCCATGACGGCCAGTCTTTGAGCATGAAAAGTGCCTGCACAAGGATTAAACCGCTGGCAAAAAGAGCGCTAATATTATGTGCAAGGAAAAGACCAGTCAGACTCAAAGTAAGCAAATACCATTTCTTCTGACTTAGAAAGTAAAAAATCCAAGGTAAGAAACTGAAAGCCATAATTTCACCGATATTACCTCGATAAATGATGCTGGTAAAAAGATAGGGATTTAGTGCTA
>CAITDX010000017.1 GCA_903891335.1 uncultured bacterium | reverse complement strand
TATTTTTATTACAAGAAGGCGACTTTCAAAAAGAATTGGAGAAAATCGCCGAACGCTCTTTAACCAAAAAAGCCAATCGTGATCTGGTGCGTTTGATGGCTAATGAAGCCAAAATCGTCACCACCGACGAACAAGGTCGAGTAAATCTGCCCGATTACTTGATTAGCTTCGCTCACTTGGTCAAACATACCGTTATCGTGGGAAGTCTCAACCATCTCGAAATCTGGGATCAAGAACGCTACCACAACTACATTGACGGTTTAGAAAACCAAGCCGAAGCAATCGCAGAAAGCGTCGTCGATCATGAATAAGGCAAATCATAACCACCAAGCAGTACTGATGAGCGAAGTGTTGACAGCACTCAACCCTCAAGCAAATCACTACTATATCGACGCTACCTTTGGTCGAGGTGGTCACAGCAGTGCGATTATGGCTGCTGGTGGCAAAGTCATTGCCTTTGATTTTGATCAAGAGAGCATTGACCAGGCACAAGAGCGTTTTAAACATGAAATTGCACGAGGACAGCTCATTTTGCAGCGAGAAAACTTTAGCAAAATGCAAGCTACCCTCGAGAACCTTAAAAAAAGTATGACGATTGAAGTGAGCGGAATCCTCTTTGATTTCGGCACTTCTACCGATCAATTGATGTCCACCAGTCGTGGCTTTAGTTTCGAGAGCACTGATGAAATTCTCGATATGCGCATGGATAATCGCCTAGGCGTGCGAGCCTGTGATTTACTCAAGCTACTTGATGAGAGACAAATGGCGAGCATGTTTCAAGATTATGGCGGAGAAGAACAAGCCAAAGCCATTGCCCGCAAAATTGTGGCCAAGCGCAAGACCGATCCCCAAGCCCTTGATCGAGTTGCTACGTTGGTAGAAATCATCAAGCAGGTGAAGCGATTTAATCAACACAGTCACTTGCATCCAGCCACCAAGGTTTTTCAAGCCTTGCGCATGGTAGTCAATGATGAACTCAGCAATATCGAAGCTGCGTTGCCGCAGGCACTCGCAATTTTGCGCAACAGTCAGGCTACACACAAACGCCTGGTCTGCATCGCGTTTCACGAAGGTGAAGATCGCATCGTCAAAACTTTATTTAAACAATGGGAAAGCCAAGGTCTTGGCACCATGATTAACAAAAAAGCTATTACTGCCAGCGAAGAAGAGCTTCGTACAAATCCTCGCTCCCGCAGCGCTAAGTTGAGAGCACTGGCTCTCTAGAGAAGAAACATGAATACAAAAGTCCTTTACTACTACGGTATCCTCGCGGTAGTGTTATGCGCTCAGGTCATCGCCACCGTTTTCACCCTCAGTCAAAACATTGGGTATGGTCAAAAAATCAGTCTGCTTGAAAATCGCAAGGCCAGCATTGCTCAGGAAATTCAAAATCATCAGCGTCAAAATGCTGAACAACTCGCCCTACGAGAACTCAGTGCTGACGAAGCAGCGACCTACCAGACAGTCGGTCAAGTCCTCGTCATCAAACGCCAGAGTGCCACTCTGGCTTCCCGATAAATTGAGAAGCTGTTACACTAGGTTGTAGAGCATGCACCAACGACATCGTCTTTTTCTAGTGCTTTTTTACTTGGGGTTACTGGTGATTGTAGGCAGATTATTCCACTGGCAAATTCTCATGGGTGAAAAACTCAAAGCAGCCTCAGAGGGACAAACTTTGCGTAGATTAGAAAACGAAGGGCTGCGAGGGCAAATTTTTACCAGTGACGGATACCTCCTGGTTGGCAATCAAGAAGTCTACGATCTCAAACTTGATCGCAAAAATTTCCAAGGTGATGCAGCCGGTCTGAGTCGACAACTTGCGACACTCATCATCACCGAACGGGCTAAGGATGACGAGACTCTCCAAGGCAGCGAGCCGCTACAAGCAGCGATAGATGAATTGGCGGCAGAACTGCTGAGTAAATTTGCCAGTCAAGCCAACTGGCCAAAGCTCGTTGAAAAATTACCTGCTGCCAGCAAAACTGCTATCGAATCACTCGGCAATCCGTACCTACATTTTGACAGCAATTATGCTCGCTTTTATCCTGAGGCCTCGATGGCTGCACACCTACTTGGCTTTGTTGGTCGCGATGAGCAAGCAGCTGACATTGGTCGCTATGGCATCGAAGGAGCACTTGAAGACGAACTCAAACCCAAAAAGCAAAGTCAATTAGTGCGTATGGACGCACTGGGTTTTCTTTTGGCTGGCCAAAAATATGACAGCCTCAATCTCAATGGGCGAGATATCACTCTCACCATTCGCCGTGACATCCAATATCTTGCTGAGACAGCCCTCACTGAAGGCATGCAACGCTATCAAGCTGCTCGAGGCGAGATCATTATCATGGAGAGCCAAACAGGTAAGATTCTGGCCGCAGCCACTGCTCCTAGTTACAAGCCCTGGCTCTACTTTCGCTATGATGGTGATATTCTCAAAAACCCTAGCCTAACTCGCTTGTATGAACCCGGCTCAACCTTCAAAACACTCACGGTCGCCGCGGGGATTGATAGTGGCGTCATTACTCCGGAAACCGCGTGCACCAGCTGTGCTGGACCGCGCAAGGTTGATAAATATTTCATTAAAACCTGGAATGACGAGTATCATCCCAATATTTCTATGACCGAAGGTTTAGCCAAATCTGATAATACCGCCATGATTTTTATTAGCGACTTACTTGGAACTGACCGCCTGGTCAGCTATCTGAAAAAATTTGGGATTGGTGAAAATATCCAGATTGATTTACAAGACGACACTCGCACTCCTTTCCCCAAAAAAATTGGCCCCGTTGAAACTGCTACCATTTCATTTGGTCAAGGTATTAGCACCAATAGCCTAGAAATGCTACGCGCTGTCAATGTAATTGCCAATCGCGGGCGAATGTTGGAGCCACTGATCGTGCAAAAAGTGTATGACCAACAAACGCAGACCGAGATCATGACTGATACGAAAGCAGGGGAGCAGGTGATTAGTGAGGCGGCGGCCGCCACTGTCACGAGTATGATGATTGAGGCCGCCGCCCACGGCGAAGCCCAATGGATTGCTTCCGATAAGTACACTGTCGCCGCCAAAACCGGCACCTCTCAGGTGCCAGACCCACAGGGTGGGTATAAGGCTGATGAAACCATTGCTAGTTTCATTGGTTTTGCTCCAGCCAGCAATCCTCGCTTCACAATGTTGGTTAAACTAGAAAATCCCCGCTCAAGTCCCTGGGCAGCGGAAACGGCAGCGCCACTCTGGTATAAAGTTGCTGATAAATTGATGATTTTACTCAATATCACCCCAGATAAGTAGTAAGGTTCTGGCTGACTACAACCTGCGTGGAGCTTAGCTCTGCGTCAAACCTAGCTGCGAGCAATTTTCATGAGTTTCTCAAGATCAGCTTGAGTTTTATCGGGAGCACCCTCGAGAATAATGGTAACTTTGGTTTGCTTGCGAGAGCGAATCACTTTGAGGTTGGCTTTGTTGTTGAAATAGCTTTGAATTTGTTTCTCCCAAACCGCCACTTGTTGCTCATCTTGGGTTAAGGGTCGACCACGACCATCATCTTTTTTGCTGGTAGTGAGTTCATTGTTTTTGAAACGTCTAACCAATTCTTCAGTGCGACGCACCGAAGCATTTTCCTTAAGTACAATTTTGTAACAGGCAATCATGGCCTCCTGAGGAGTGATGCTGGCTAAGGCCCGAGCATGTCCTTCAGTGATTTGCTCACTTAATAATCCATCGCTAATTGCATCAGGTAGAGTCAGCAACTTCAAACTATTGCTAACGTAGGCTGGTGATTTACCGACTCGCTTGGCAACATCACCGGTACTGAGATTAAATTCTCGCTGGAGACGCTGGAAGGATTGGGCTCGCTCGATGGGGTTGAGATCATGACGCTGGACGTTTTCGACGATAGCCATTTCCAACATGCCTTGGGGACTGGTTTTCTTGATGTGCACTGGCACTTCTTCGAGGCCAACCATTTTGGCGGCGCGCCAGCGCCGCTCACCTGCGATGATTTGATACCCAGCAGGAGTTTCCGCCACCACAATTGGCTCAAGTACCCCATGGATGCGGACTGATTCAACCAGATCAACAATATCTTCTTTTTTGACCTGATCGCGAGGTTGAAAAGGATTTGGTTGCAAATGAGTAATGGGAAGTTTCTGGACACTTTGATTCATGACTTATGTATACCATACTAGATCAAGTTTTTCACGGGAGGTTTTTCACAAAATGAAAAAACCTACTCAACCAAAAAGCCCCCGAGCTTACGCTCGAGGGCTTTCATTTCAAAAAAAATCTCTTACCCCTTCACCACATTCACCACGGTCTTGCCGAAGCGCTTGCTGAATTGGACAACACCATCAATCATCGAGAAAACTGTCCAGTCATGACCAAAAGCCACGCCCTTGCCGGCCTTGTACTTAGCGCCTTTTTGGCGAACGATGATCTGACCGACACTGATTTTCTCACCTGCGTATTTTTTGATACCAAAACGCTTCCCGTGTCGTTTGCCTTGGGAATGTTGATTAACGCTACCTGAACCTTTGACGTGTGCCATACTTTAGCCTCTTTGAAATCTAAATATATAAATGTTTCGAGCAACTCGAGCGCCCTCACGAGCGTAGAGGATCGGATTAACCAGAGAATTGTACCCTTTTGCCCGTAGTTTGTCAATTAAACTATCGAGGGTATAAACATGACGATCGGTCGTCACTTGAGGAAAGACAATTGCCACGATGGCTCCATCAGCCAAGATTTGACTCCAAGCCTTGAAGCTACCGAGATACATTTTTTCTAAACCACGAAACACATTGGCTAATTCAACATCTCGAGGAGTTTGCTTACCTAAGAAGGGTTCGGTTACTAACACATCAACTTGACGAGGAAATTTCGCTGGCTCAACATGAGCAGCGTCCATGTAAAACACAGAGCTCTCCAATTGCAAGCCATATTCGCTAGCCAACCAAGTTAGATTCTCCCGAGCGCCAAACACTGCTTTCTCATCGATATCAGAACCGCACACTGCCAGACCGCGCACCGCTGCTTCAGCCAATACCGTACCAGTTCCACAAAATGGATCATAGAGAAGGGGAGATTGGTCAGGATGAGCCTGTTTCCAAATACCAGCAGCGCTATTGACCATCATTCGAGCCACTTTAGGTGGCAACATCCCTTTTTTGCGATCAGCATAAGGTTTCTCTCGATCACGCTTGGTCCAGTCATCAATATCTTGAACCGCAGTCAATTGATTGATCGACACCACCCCTCGTTCTTGATCATTAAACAGCAAAATTTCAGTAGCCTTAGACTGGTGCGATAAGAGCGCACTATCGTGCAGTTCACTGGCAAAATAACGAGCCTGACGACCATTTTCCTTGATCAAAGCTTTGACAGCGGCATTATTGATGCTGCGCTGGCCTTTGCCGATCTGACTGATGGTGAAATAGGGTTCTTCCGCATGCTCAAGCAGTAAGGCGGTAATTGCTTCAATCACGGCTTCATCACTGACTGTATTATCCAGCTCTTGGCGAGTAACAAAAATCTTCACCACCCCACCCAAAGCCTGCATCATCTCTGCAGATAAATCAGTTTCACTTTGGAAACTAAACAGCTGCTCAGCTAAACGTCGCAAGGGTAAGTGCGGATACTGGGCTTGAAATTCGAGCTCTGAAAGTTGACTAGTATTACCAAAGAGTAGTAAGAATGTCTGCATAAGGGTCCTTACCCTCTTGTAATTAAGAGTGTTTAGGCAATCTTAAGCACTTTGACAGTGCTTTGATCCTGACGATGACCAATCACCTTGCGGTAGCGAGATTTGGACTTGTATTTGGCAACACGAATCTTTTCGCCGCGGCCATTGGCAATAAGCTCTAAAGATACTTTAGCCTTGGCTACAATTGGTTGACCAATCTGGCGATCTTGACCATCAACCAAGAGTAAAACATCGGTAACATCAAATTTGCTACCCACTTCTTGCTCCAAACGATCGACGGCAAATTCATCACCTTCTACGACTCGAAATTGCTTGCCTTGTAATTGAATGATTGCGTACTTTGACATAATGAAAGAGTATTATAGCAGAAATCTACGTCTAATAAAAGCTCCGGTTTGCCTGTCGATTGAGGCGGCGAATGCTACTTTGGACAATTCCGAGGGCATAGAGCAAAGCAATAATACTACTACCTCCATATGACATAAAAGGCAAGGTAATCCCGGTAATCGGTACAATTGCCATATTCATCCCCACATTGACAAAAATCTGCACCAAAAACATCGCGAGCAGACTCCCCACATACAACTGCTCTTGGAAATTAGGCAACAGGAGTAAGGCGTACCATAAAAAATACAGGAGTGCGGCATAGAGAAAAAGCAAAAATAGCGCTCCTACCAACCCCCATTCCTCTGCAAATGAAGCGAACATAAAGTCTGTCTGGCGCTCGGGCAAGAAACGCAGGTGCGACTGCACACCCTGACCAATCCCTCGTCCCCACACTTGACCGCTACCAACGGCAATCAAAGCCTGGCGGGCATTGTAGGCACTACTACTTTCCCGACTGGTGGAGGCAGCTGATGGAGTCTGGTGCAAATGCAGAAATCCAAGTAAACGATTGCGCTGATACTCCTTGAAAACAACTGTCCATAAGAGCAACACTACCACTGCAGCGATGGCGACTAAATTCAAAATCTGACTCAGACTCAGGCGATTAAAAAAAAGAAACATGCCTAAACCAGCAGCCAACACTAACGCTGTTCCGAAATCTGGCTCCAGAAGTATTAAAAGAGTGGGTATGGCCATAATTACTAAAGCCTGCCACAGTAATACCCACGAAAACTTTGTTTCTTGACGGAAGAAGCTAGCTAAATAGACAGCAGTAATGGGAAGTGCAAATTGCGAAGGCTGGAATTTGAAACCAAAAGGCAAGGTAATCCAAGCAGAGATACCTCGAGTTACTGAACCATAGACAAGCAAACCCAGCAAACTCAGGTTGAGTGCTAAATACAGCCAAGGAGCGAAGCGCAGATGCCATTGCCAGGGAATTGCAGCTACCACCGTAAACAACGCTGCCCCTAACCCAAACGCGATGGTTTGTTTTGCCACCAACTCGGGCATGATACTGCGCAATGTCGTCAAAGATAAAACCGCAAATAAGATCACAACTAAGGGCAAAAGCAACTTGCGCATGAGTAGTTAGCAGTCTAACGCATCACAGAAAACAACGCAAGAAAACCCTTCGCTTAAAAATTAAGCTACTAGGGCAATTTCAGCCCCTTGCTTGAGTTTCGTATTAGTCTTGGCTTCGATCTCAGCTTGAAACGCTTGAGGCCATGTGGGCACCATCACTTCCACTACTTGTTCAAGCTCGAGTTTAGCAGCTTTGCGCAAATCTTGAATTTGACGAATCAACTCACGAGCCTGACCTTCAGCTTCCAGCTCTGGAGTAAGAGTGAAATCCAACTCAACTGTCAGCTCACCTGTCGATTCTTGCCACAACACTTCTTTGACATTCAGTTCGCCAAGCAGTAACAGCGCAAGCGCTTCTTGATCAAGTAATTGACCATACCCAGACACGCGAACACTCGCCAAAGGCTGACGCGCCTTGACTTGACGTGCCTTGCGAGCGCCATGTCCAAGCTCGACAATCGTGGCAAGGGTACGTATGTTTTGCTCCAAAGCTACATCAATATATTGCTCGTGCACTACTGGAAACTCTTGTAAGTGGATCGATTGCCCACCTCCAAGGAGATTTTGATAGAGAACCTCGGTGAAAAACGGCACTACTGGAGCAAACGCCAGAGCTAATTCACGAAGCACTGTTGCCAATACTTGACTGACTTCATGATTATCACTGGCTTTGATGCGCTCGCGACTCAAGCGCAGGTACCAAGTCGATAATTCATCGATGAATGGGGCTAGTAAGCGACTGGCACGCATCACATCATACCTATCCAAGTGGCCTCGCAAATCTCGAATGGTCTGCTGGAGACGACTCAAAATATAGCGATCAAGCACATGACTTGGTTTTTGACCGGTTGCAAGATCAAAGAAACCAGCCTCTTGGTTGGCAAAGGTCTTATAGAAGGCAAAGACATTCCACCAAATCACAAACACACGGCGACGCAAGTTGGCCACATCTTTTTCTGAGAAATTCAGGGTTTCTGCTTTGACTGCGGGAGAAGACATCAAATAAAGCCGTAACGCATCCGCTCCATATTGCTCTAGGATTACACCAGGCTCAGGATAATTTTTGAGGCGTTTGCTCATCTTTTTACCATCTTCTGCCATGATCAGACCTGTACACATGACGTTTTTGAAGGAGCTGCTTTCTTGCGTAGTCCCCAGAGTCAAAGCTGTAGCCAGCACATGGAGAGTGTAAAACCAACCTCGAGTTTGATCTTGCCCCTCAGAGATGAAATCAGCGGGAAAAGATTTTTTG
Source organism: uncultured bacterium (assembly GCA_903891335.1). Taxonomy (GTDB): domain Bacteria; phylum Patescibacteriota; class Microgenomatia; order UBA1400; family PJMF01; genus UBA1364. The sequence goes on along the minus strand of CAITDX010000017.1, from coordinate 13,090 downwards.
AAAAAATCTTGATTCTCAAAGGGATAATGCAACTCGCCATAGGGCATCGATCCTGACTCAAACCAACAGTCAAGCACCTCTGGGATGTGCGTATAGTGCTTGCCATCTTTGACAAAACTAATCTGATCGACAATGTGTTTGTGCAAATCACTCACTTTTTGACCAGAAAGTTCTTCTAGCTCAGCTGCAGAGCCTACACAAATGAAATCTCCATCAGCGCTCTCCCAGATTGGGAGCGGAGTACCCCAGTAGCGATTGCGAGAAATCGCCCAATCACGCGCACCTTCTAGCCATTTGCCAAAACGACCGTGCTTGATGTGATCTGGCTCCCAATTGATTTGTTCATTATTGGCGAGCAACTGGTCTTTGAAAGCACTGACTTTGACATACCAACTGTCGGTTGCGTAATTAAGCAGCGGTGTATCACAGCGCCAACAATGAGGATAACTGTGCTCAATTTTTTTCTTGGCAAACAAACCATCATGAGCAGCTAAATACTTAATTATTTCAATATCGGTCGTTTGCGGAGTGTCCTTGGGCTTAACTTCGAGTCCAGCAAAATCAGTGACCTCTGGTTTGAAGCGACCATCCATGCCTACGTGCTGAAGCAGTTCAATGCCCTCGGCTTGACCAAGATTGTAGTCATCTTCACCAAACGCAGGTGCAATGTGGACGACGCCAGTACCATCATCAGTACTGACAAAATCAGCGGTGACGATGCGGAAGGCCTTCTCCCAATTGGCGTAATAGGGGAAAATTGGCTCATACGTCAATCCAGACAACTGCTCACCGGTAAATTCTGGTGGCAGTAGTTCGAAATCCTTACCCGCAATCACTTCTGAAAGGCGCTGCTTGGCGACAATGAAAACCCCGACTTCACCGGCAATTTTGACCGCAACATACTCCAAAGTGGGACCGACTGCCAGCAAAACGTTACCAGGAAGGGTCCAGGGAGTGGTAGTCCAGGCGACTACATACACTGGTTCGGTGGTTGGCAGGGCTAAACGAGCTGGTTCATGCAGTCGAAACTTCGCAAAGACTGAAATATCTTTGACATCTTTGTACCCTTGAGTCACCTCGAAATTTGAGAGTGGGGTGCCACAACGCGGACAGATGTGCATGGATTTATGACTTTTATAGATCAAACCCTTATCCCAGAGCTGACGAAACACCCACCAAACAGTCTCCATGAAGTTCTTGTCCATGGTTTTGTAGGCATTATCCATATCAATCCAGCGACCGATACGGCGAATGGTTTTTTTCCAATCATGCGCATAGGTCAAAACCGTCTGGCGACAGGCTTCGTTAAATTGAGCGACGCCATAGTTCTCGATGTCTTTTTTGCTTTCAAGTTTGAGTTCTTTTTCAATAATGTTTTCGACTGGCAAACCGTGACAATCCCAACCCCAGACCCGGCGCACTCGCTTACCCAGCATCGTCTGGTAGCGGGGAATCAGATCTTTGATGATTGATTGCATGAGATGACCATAGTGAGGTAGACCAGTGGCGAAGGGAGGGCCATCATAAAAGGCGAAGGCATTGTCTTCACTGCGTTGCTGAACTGACTTGTCGAAGGTTTGATCTTTGTCCCAAAAATCTAAGACTGCTTCCTCAAGCTTGGGGAAGTCTGGGAGCTGCCTGAAATCTGTGATTTTTTGCATTATGTGTCCTTTGTATATATGTGTTTTAATACTAAAAAAGCCTGCCTAGAAACAAACGATTTCGTTTCTAAGCAGGCTTATCTTGTCGAAAGATAAAGGTACCAGCCTGGCTGTTACTTAATTGATGGCGATTACGGGCCAACCCGACCTGATCTAGTTTTTGCTGATCTTGTGTTTTATACACTCCTTAAGCAAATTTCTCCAGGTACCTCACCGGTGATAGCGGCTCTGTGGTTTTCTGACTGATAGTATAGCATGTAACTGCAAAAATAAGCTAAAATTAATTTCCTCTCGTAACACGGAAGGCTGTTATTTGATCAAGGGCAGCGCCAAGACTAAACTTTTGTCCCTCTCCAATAGGAGGAGCCTTATATAATTCATGCATGCGATTAACCGCAATCAACAACACTTGATGCGCCTGCTCATCTTGCTCAAATGCCCGCTTTAAACCACCAAGTTTTGTAATCTGACCAGTAACATCTTTAGGTAATTCCCAGTATTTAATTGCATGATCTATCGGTCTTGGCTTAACAGTTCCATTGGGGGCAAAAATTTGCCTTGCGACTTTTCTTAAGAGCGGATTTTTTATTCCATTCAGCATTTCGTAGCACTGTAGCAGCTCTGAATTTGCATCTTGGAGCTCACCATTAGCTTCAACCATAGCAACTACCTATCCCTCAAAAATGCCGGCACATCAAACTCGGCAAACTCATCATCACTATCCACATCTTCTTTTTTATCACTCTGGTCATCACGTTTTTTCTCATCTTTTTTGCGCAAATTAAAGAGAGCGGAGCGCACAAAAGGATTGTGGCTTTCCTCAGTCTCTTCCTTGGCTGGGGATTTGGGAACAACAACTTGTGGCTGCGTGAAACTACTAGGAGCACGATCAATCACTTCTTCTTGCATCTCTGGTTCATCAGCTTTTTTGTAGATAGCAGTTGGCCCAGTCATCTTACGGCGTGATTCACGTCCATAGGCGCCAAACATTGCTCGGGGACCAGAACCAGAATAATTATCACCAAAGCCAGTGGCGATGACACTAATCTTGATCTTGGAACCCATATTTTCATCAATAGTCGCTCCAAAAATGATATTCGCATCGGGGTCGGCGCTGTCAGCAATCACTGCCGAAGCATCGGACACCTCGCTCATAGCCATATCTGGACCACCGGTGATGTTGTAGAGAATTCCTTTGGCTCCATCAATTGACACTTCAAGGAGAGGAGAGGACACTGCCATCCGAGCAGCCACCACCGCTCGATCTTCTCCAGAGGCCTCACCAATACCCATTAACGCTGAACCAGAATCAATCATGATCGTTTTGACATCAGCAAAGTCGACATTGATCATGCCTGGAACTGTAATCAAGTCAGAAATACCCTTCACTCCTTGACCAAGGACATTGTCGGCCAAACGAAAGGCATCAATAAAGGTCATTTTCTTGTCAACTACCTCGAGCAGGCGCTGGTTGGGGATGACAATCAAGGTGTCAACCGTATCGGCCAAAGATTCAATCCCTTCATCGGCTGTTTGCATGCGTCTGATACCTTCAAAAGCAAAGGGCTTCGTGACAACCGCCACCGTCAAAGCACCGGCTTCCTTAGCAATTTCAGCAATAATGGGCGCAGCGCCGGTCCCCGTGCCACCACCCATACCAGCAGTGATAAAGACCATGTCAGTATCGAAGAGTAAGTCCTTGAGTTTCTCCCGACTCTCCTCAGCTGCAGTTCGACCCACTTCTGGATCAGCACCAGCACCCAAGCCGCGAGTGAAATTACTCCCAATTTGCATTTTAGTTTCGGCTTTAGAAGTTAGGAGAGCTTGCGCATCAGTATTGACAGTGATGAATTCAACACCATTAATTTGACGAGACACCACCATTGAATTAACTGCGTTGCTGCCACCGCCACCGACGCCAATGACTTTAATTTTGGCAAAGGTTGTATTTGAAGGTTTAACGAGTCCCATAACGTCGACTTTCTTTTAAGAGAACGTGTTGTTCTCATGGATTAAAGTATCAAACTATAACAGAAAAATCAAGGCAACAACGATTTGAAAAATTTCTGCACCACACCTGATACTTTTTGACCAAATGCACTTGGCAGTAATTTCTGCCAATCAAAGTTCTCAACCACCGGTACGGCCTTGCCTTGGCGCAGAGCATACTCAAGTAAACCCACCCCCACGGCAAAATTTGGTCGCTTAATGTCTTCCGTCAGTCCCTCAAGTTCTTCAGGAATCGCCAAGCGCACCGGCAAATTACTTACTTTTTTGGCTACCTCAGTGACTCCGGCGGTTAAAGCGCCACCACCAGTGAGAACTAAACCTGCTGGCACTCGATTGCCATTTAGTAAATCTGCTTTGTCTAATTCTTGAATGACTAACTTAAAAATTTCCCGAACTCGCGGTTCCATGATCCCTCCAACCAAAGTCTTTTTTGATAAATAATCATTATGACTTATACCAACTTTTTCTGGATCAATCACATCAAGTTTCTTGCGACGCTTGGTAAAATCTACTTTTGATTCTCCCGGAATTGGACGCAAGTCATCAAGTCCATTATCAGTTAGATAGAGTTTCAATTTTTCAGCATCATCCATGGGAATGCGGCAACCTAGCGCAATGTCTTGAGTGATGTGCTTGGCACCAATCGGCAGCACCGCTGAAAATTCCAAGGCACCTTCGACGTAGGCGACAATACTCGTCGTCCCTGCTCCAATATCCACCAATACCACTCCTAATTCTTTTTCTGTTTCCGTCAAAGCAATTTCTGCGGCTGCTAAACCGGCAAAAACAAAAGCATCCACTTTAATCCCCATGTCGCTAATGCATTTCTCCAAGTTGCGCATGGCAGTGCTCAAACCGGTCACGATGTGTGCCTCAGCTTCAAGACGAACACCCGTCATGCCAATGGGATCTTTGACACCCTCTTGAGAATCAACTTTAAAGTCTTTGGGAATGACGTGCAAAATTTCTCGATCAGCTGGCATAGAAATTGCTCGAGCGGCTTCGATAACTCGATCGACGTCGCTACTCACGATCTCCTGATTGGCTGCTGCCACCGCCACTACCCCTCGAGAATTTTTGTATTTGATATGAACTCCTGAGATAGCAACCACAGCACTTTTAACTTCAAAACCCGCCATTCGCTCAGCGGCATCCAAACCCTGAGTCACAGTATTGAGCGCTTGCTCTAGATCTATGATCATGCTCCGCTTCATCCCTCGAGAAGGCACTACTGAGAAGCCTAATACTTGCAGGTGCCCACTCTCAGCAACCCGAGCAATTAAGGTAGTACATTTCTCACTTCCCAAATCAATAGCGGTAATAACTTGTTCTTTGCTCATATATAGCCGTAGTAGTACGTTCAACTATACAAAATTTTCTAAAGTGTGTCTACTTCAAGACTGGCAAGTTAAAGCGCAGATCAAGAACAGTGGCTTCTTGCAATGCTGTAGCAACATCTTGATCATCCAAAATCGCGCGCAATCGCTCCATTTGCCAAGAAAAATCTTTCTGTGTATCAATTACAACAGTGAGTGCTGGTAAAAGCAATTGGATTTCTTGATCGCTGCGCCAAACAACTTGCTGTATTGCCAATTTTTGCTCCCTAATTGCGGTTGCTAAATTCAAAAATTGGCGGTGAGATTCTTCGGCTAAATAGCCTTGTTGAATACTCGCATCAGCTGATAGATTCGGGGCTTCAATCGTCAATAATTCCAAAAAATCCTGATCATTGCGGACTCTATTGGTTTGATTGAAAATGAAACGCTTTTCTCCAATGACTAAGCGATAGTCAGGTAGTTTTGAGGTCAAACCAACGACAACTTTACCAAGCGCATATTTTTTAATCCAGGCAAATTGATAGGTATGACTATACTCAGGTGAAGCAGCTAGCTCAATCCAAAGAGGATCATTCTCAAAATCAGTAAAAAAGAGCGACTTACCGAGCAACCCCTGTTGCACTTTGGGACAAACAGGAGCAGCTAAGCTTTCTCCGATAGCAACACACTCGACATCTCTCACAACAAGCCCGAACTTCAGCACGACAAAAAAAATACATGAGAAACACACGATTAATAACACTTTTTTTGACATGAAGCTTTAGGCCTGAGCACCAACAGTACGCACTAATAACTGATAAAGCTTGGCACAGGCATCAGTTGGATTAGCCTGGCGAGCAAGACTACGACGCATCTGGCGATAATTGACTTTCATATGACCAATTGCATCAATTAGGGTGTTGGCTGATAGATATTCCTGAGGAATAATGAGAGCTCCATTCTGTTGCTGCATTACTTTAGCATTGGCGGCTTGCTCATCCTGATAGGTTCCCGGAAGAGGAATAAGAATTGCTGGTAAAGGCGCTAAGCTTAATTCCAAAACTGCATTTGCCCCTGAGCGAGAAATGGCAAATGCTGCATGCTGATAAATCCAAAATAAATCTTCATCAACAATCCATTCTTTGATGAAATAGTTCTGCTGGAGTGACCTAGGTAAGGTTTTGCGATAATCAGTCAGACGCGCCAAGGAATCTCTCAATGCATTGGCACGGCCACACTGATGAATTACGGTGTAATCTGGCAAGATTTTGGGCAAAATTGCCTGAATTGCGTCATTAATCACAAATGAACCTTGATTACCACCCATCACAAGAATGATGTTGCGCGCAGACTCGGGGAGCCAAGTTGGTCGCTGTAAATCTTTGGCAAACAAACGAGCTCTGACAGGGTTGCCAGTCAACACTACGTCAGTACGCTTGAAATAGTGTTTACTTGCTTGATGAGAAATTGCTACTGCATCAGCAATCGAGGCAATGAATTGATTAGCTTTGCCAATCATGACAGTTTGTTCATGGGTAACTACTTTGATGCCGATAGATTTGGCAGCGATCGCAAAAGGCACGGCTAAATATGAGCCAAAAGACAAAAATAAATCAATTCTTTCGCGCTGTAAAATTTGTCGAGCTTCTTTAATTACCTTGGGAAAACGAAGTATCGAATATGCTTTATTGAGTAGAGAATGATTGGTAAATTTAGGAGCACTAAAAGGAATAAATTTTACTTTTCTCCTTTCGACTTCCATTTTTTCAACTGCTTTTTGTCCCAAAGCGTCTTGGCTAAATAATCGACCAACAAACAACAACTCGTGCTCACCTGGATGATTGGTTTGGATAAAATCAATCATGGCCAAAGCTGGAGTTAAGTGGGCGCCACTCAATAAGATTCTCATTTTTTCATCTTAGCAGATTTTGCCACAGAGATTAAGACTGCACTTGCAATAAATGACATCAATAATGCTGAGCCACCTTGTGAAAAAAATGGCAAGGGCATGCCACTGAGTGGTAACAAGACCACCACTGCTGCCAGATTGAAAAAAATTTGAATCGCAATCCAAGCTAAAATTCCATAAAACAATAAATATTCGTATTTACTGAGTTCGCGATTTTTAATCATCGCTCCTGCCAAAACGAAATAGTTGAAAAATAGACAAATAATGACTAGAGATCCAATAAATCCAATTTCTTCAGCGACAATTGCAAAAATCGAATCACTGCTGGCCTCAGGCACATAGGAGTATTTTTGGAGGGAATTACCAATCCCTCGACCCAACCACGAACCACCTCCTAAAGCTAGCGTAATCTGACGCACGTGATACGACTCATCTTGAACATTGTCGTGAGGTCGCAAAAAAGTATCAAGTCGTTCTCGGCGATATGGGCTAAACAACACTACCAGTAGGGCAAGGGTGAAACCAACCCCCATAATCAAACCCAGTTGTCTCCAACTCGCCCCCGCAAGAAAATACATTAAAATGCTCATTGCGACCAAAATCATTGTTGAACCAAAATCTGGTTGTAACATAACGAGCAACACTGGCCAAAATAAAAAGAATAAGAAACTAGTCAGGTTTATTTTTTTTGCCAACAAATAGGCAAAGAAGTTAAGCAGTAAAAGCTTCACCACCTCAACTGTCTGCAGCGTTCCAAACGGCAAACTCAGCCATCTGCGAGCCCCATTGAGCTTCAAGCCGATTCCTGGAATGAGTGTCAATGCTAATAAAAATAAGCCAAAAAGATAGGCTGCTAAAGCAAATTTTTCCCACTTACTTGTCCTGAATCTCCTGATAATAAAAAATGCAGTCCAAGAAAGGATTAACCACATTCCTTGCTGACGAAGAAAATGATATTGGTGCCCGAACAGTTTGAAGCTCTCCACTGTCGAAGCTTCAAAAACAAAGAATAAGCCAATGGCGCTGAGGATGAGGAGATTGAGCGTAAATAATTTAACTGCTGATGTCATGATTTGTGTCTAAATCACCGCCAACCACACACCAAAAATAGTCAACATAATTTGCAGTAGCCACGCTCGCTGTACAATTTTTGGCTCAGCCCAACCTCGTACTTGAAAAGTCAAATGGAGTGGAGCGGCTGGCAAAACTTTTTTACCATAATATTTTTTGGATACTAATTGCACTAGAGAACTCGCAATCTCAACAACAAAAATAAAACCAATAATGAGTAAGGCCAATACCTTGCCAAGCAGCAATCCAATTACCGCCAAGGTAGCTCCAAAAGCAAGTGAACCCACATCACCCATAAAAATCCGAGCTGGAAAAACATTGAAATACAAAAAGGAGATAAGCGCTCCTAACCAGAGCGAAATGAAAACAGAGAGTGGTACATCTAAAATTGTTGAGGACAAAATCCATAATCCAAACAGAGAAAACAACAAAAGTCCAGCAGCTAGACCATCAAGTCCATCAGTAATATTAACTGCATTGGCAAAGGCCACAATCACAAAAGCCGCCAAGGGGACATACCAAAATCCAAGCTCCAAAGTACCAATAAATGGTATGTGCAAAATCGAAATCCCCAATTGTAAATACAGCATGCTGGCAATGATCACTGCCAAAATAACCTGTAAAATCAATTTTTGACGCATTCTCAGGCCAAAGAACTTTTTGTCAGTGAAGTGAAAAAATTTCTTAATATCATCATAGAGACCCAAGATAGCAAATGATAGAAACGTAAAAAATAAGACATTTACTTCAGCCTGGCTGTTATTGTGCAAACTCGTAATCTCAATACCAAAATAGTGCAGAGCTGGAATCATCAGGGCAAAAAACACCGAAACTACCATCACCACCAATAAGCCACCGCCTACTGGCACTCCCGCTTTACTTGCATGAAATTTATCAAAAATTGGCGTCCGCTGTCCAAAGGCATCTAGGGTTTCCTGCTCTTGGCGGCGAAAGCGGAGCTGATAGAGCAAGTTAATGAAAGGAATTACCACGCTACTAGTGAGTGTAAAAGAAAAAATTAATAAACCCAAAAATAATGCTAGTGAACCCATAGAACGTCCCTCGTTTTAACTCGTCACTCTTTCTATCTTAGCACCCAACAGCAGTAATTTTTCATCTATTTTCTGATAGCCACGCTCAACTTGTTCGATGTTATGCAAAATGGTCTTACCCTGCGCACTAATCGCTGCCAACAAAATGGTAGCTCCAGCTCGTAAATCATGGACCGTAAACTCACCACCTCTGAAGCGAGTGGGGCCAAAAATTCGAATTCCATGATAATCGGTTTCGCTGCGATCAGCCCAATTGAAATTGTAATAACTCTCGGGGTTTTTGACACTTGGATTGAAGTACTCAATGTGAGCCCCCATTGCCCGTAAGTGTTCTACATATTGAAAGCGGTTTTGCATGACTGTCTCGTGAATAATACTTTCGCCATGACAATTGCAAAGCAGTGTTGCAAATAGTGGTTGCCAATCAGTCATAAAGCCTGGGTGAATTTCAGTTGTCACATCAGTTGCTCGCAAAGCGCCTTTGTAATAAAACCGAATCCCATAATCACCGATCTCATAACCAGCGCCAATCGCATCCAATTGATCTAAAAATGCCCGTAAGTCTTGATGGCGAGCATTTTCCAAGACAATGTCACCCTTGCTGGCAATTGCGGCACAAGCATAACTCACTGCCTCATTACGATCAGGCATAATCTTATAGATCGCTCCAGACAAACTCTGAACTCCCTCGATCTCGATGGTGCGAAATGCTCGACGTCGAATTTTCGCTCCCAGGGCGTTGAGAAAATTAATTAAGTCATCGATTTCTGGCTCTTCAGCAGCATTTTCTAGAACAGTTTTACCCTCAGCCAAAACAGCTGCCATCAGCAAAGTTTCTGTGCCAGTGTGGGTATTCTTCTCAAAACGATAGGTACAACCATGGAGTTTCTTGCAGCGAGCCTTCAGCAAACCATCAGTCTGCTCAAAACGAACTCCCATCAACTCTAAACCCATCATGTGACGCTCAAGTGGGCGCTTGCCAATCTTGTCTCCTCCTGGCAGAGGAACGATTGCCTCCCCAAACTTAGCTAGTAGAGCGGGAATAAACAGAGTAGAGGCGCGTGATTGCGCTCCATACTTACCGTTTACACTGCTAAATCTAAAATTACGTGGATCAATCACAAACGTGCCTTCACCAACTCGCTTTGCCGTCGCTCCTAGCTCATTGATGACAGCCGCCACTAAATCAACATCAGAAATACCAGGCAAATTGAGTAGGCGACTCTCCTGACTCCCAAGCAGTGCAGCAATCATGAGCTTGTATGAAGCATTTTTGGCTCCACCCACTTGGACTGAACCATACAGAGGAGTACCACCAGTAACTACAAAACTCGCTTTTGCCATAGACCTACTTTCTTTCCTTTTTACGATAGATAAAAGACTTCTTCTTTTAGCATAACACCAAATTTCTGCACAACAGCGGCTTTGACCTGCTCTACCAACGAACGCACATCAGCTGCGTGACCAGCGCCTAAGTTCACAAAAAAAGCCGCATGCTTCTCACTCACCTGAATATCGCCAACACGACTACCCTTGAGACCTGCTTGATCGATCAAGAAACCAGCGGGAATGGTGGCACTCTGAGCAAATTGGGGAAATAACTCACGCAAATGATCATTATTACTTGGATTTTGAAAAACACAGCCACAGCTTGGCAAAGATAGGGGCTGTTCTCGCTCACGTTTCGCGATTGCTTGACGCACTCGTTCTTTAATTTCTTCTGGATTTCCCTTTTTTAACGCAAAAAATGCAGATAATATAACGAGATGCTTGTTGGTTTGAAAAATTGATTGCTCATAGGCAAATTGGCAATTTTCACGTGAAATAATGGAAAGCTCACGACGATCGAGGTCATACACCTCGACTTGCGTAATGTAATCGCCAATTAAATACCCTAAATAATGAGCATTGTTGTAAATTGCTCCGCCCAATACTCCAGGAACACCAATAAATCCCTCGAGGCCAGTGGCACTTCTAGAAGTAGTTTTGGCTACAAGAGCACTGGTTTTAATACCCGCTTCAGCCTGCAGTTGCAGCTCAGTTGTAGTATCACTAATGATAGTTACTTCCTTGCATCCTAATTCAAGAACGAGCCCAGACAAGCCCTCATCGGCGATAATGACATTACTTGCCCCGCCAAGAATTGTGAAGCGAATTTGCTGATCTTGACAAAAATTTAGTAAAGCAATTGCTTGTTCTCGAGTAGTTGCGCTATAAAACACCTCAGCGTGACCACCTAATTTGAAGTAACTTTTGTTTGCCAGAGGATAATCAAAATTGAGCTGCAATGCTCCAAAATGAGTCTGCAAAAGATCCTGAGCTCTCGTCATAAGTCATCATTCTATCATGGGTTAACGGGCATATAATACCCCTATGGTCGAAGCAGCACAACTCTTTACACCAGGGATTCATCTTGTCGATAAGCCCAGCGGGCCAAGTAGTCATACCATCGTCAATTACTTTCGTCGCCAAAGCGGCATAGATCGGATCGGCCACACCGGCACCCTCGATCCATTAGCCTCTGGCTTGCTCATTATTTTGGTCGGACGTGAATTCACGCGACTACAAGAGCAATTTCTCAAACAAGACAAGGAATATCAAGTTACTGCCATTCTAGGCAAAAGTACAAATACATATGACAGCACAGGTAGCATTACTTCAAGCAGTGATTGGAAGCAACTTGAGCTCATTACTGAAACTGACGTGAAAAACGCCTTACAAGGCTTTCGAGGCTCGATCGCTCAACAAGCACCGATCTATTCAGCCATTAAACAACACGGACAGAAACTCTATGATAAGGCACGCTTGGGACAAATCGTTGTTCCACCCACGAGAACAATCACTATTCATAAACTTGAACTCATTGCTTTTGAAAAAGACGTGAAAAAACAAGTATTACAAATCACCCTCACCGTCAATTGCTCGAGTGGCACCTACATTCGTTCGCTCGTTCATGATCTTGGCCAAGTGTTGGGAGTTGGTGCGCATGTGAGTGCTTTGCGCCGAACCAAAATCGGTGCCTTTACCATCACAGAAGCATCAGAGATACCGGGATTTATCTGGTCTAAAGAGGCTCCGGATAAGTCGATTTCACAATCGGACTAACGCTACTTGGCGGCCAGTAACGGAAAAAGACTCGACCAATGATGTCAGTTTTTTTAATCGCTCCCCAGGCTCGAGAATCACTTGAGTAAGGACGATTGTCTCCAGACACAAAATATTCATCTGGTCCTAAGTAGACACTTTTATCTTTGGTAGCATTGCCGGGTAAAATAGGGAAGTCTTCCGGAATATAAGGCTCAGGCAATTTCTCGCCATTGACCCACACTGCATTGTCCTTGACCTCAACAGTGTCACCAGGAACTCCTAAAATTCGCTTGATGAAATCACAACCAGTGCCCTCGGGACAATGAGCGGCGGGTGGAGCGTGAAAAACCACAATTTCTCCACGAACTGGTTCCCGCATTTTATAGGTGATTTTGTCCGTAAGTACGTGCTCACCACTCTGGAAATTAGGCACCATTGACTGTCCATTGACTTGGTGAGGTTGGAGAAAAAACAAGTACACTACTAGAAAAATAGAGAAAGAAATCGCCAAGGTTTCAATCAAATCTAAAAAACTGGCTCCTAATTTGGTAAAGAAATTCATAGACAGTATAGTCTAGCGCAGAGCTGCAGGTGCTTGCAAGCAGCATTGCATCTCGCCTACAATAGACAACAAGACTATGGGATATCAACAACATGCGGTAGCTGGTTTTAGCTGGCAAAGTTTGCAAAAAATCATCACTGCTGGCTTGAGCTTTGCCAAGATTTTTGTGCTGGCTCGCCTGCTTACTCCAGAGCAATTTGGTCTTTTTTCACTGATTATGATCACTCTAGGCACAACTGAAAGCGTCACTCAAACTGGCGTCAACGTCACCATCCTTCAATCCAAACAACCAGTACGTTATTTTCTCGACACTGCTTATGTCATTGCCATTATTCGTGGATTGGTCATTGGCTCACTTATGGTAGCGATGGGCTATTTCATGGCTCAGTACTACCAAGAACCAGAACTGTTCCCTATGATTA
>CAITDX010000016.1 GCA_903891335.1 uncultured bacterium | reverse complement strand
TGCCACAGTGGTTTACACTCCGAAAAGCTTCTTCCCACACGCGGTGTCGCTGCGTCAGACTTTCGTCCATTGCGCAATATTCCCAGTTGCTGCCACCCGTAGGTGTAGGCACCGTGTCTCAGTTACCTTGTGGCCGATCATGCTCTCACATCGGCTACCCGTCATCGGCTTGGTAGGCTATTACCCCACCAACAACCTGATAGGACGTAAGTTCCTCTTAAAGCGTCTTGCGACTTTGATCTTGCGACCATATGCGGCATTACCCCACCTTTCGATGGGCTATTCCCCACTTGAGGGTAAGTTCCTACGTATTACTCACCCGTCTGCCACTCGTATTTCCCGAAGGAAATTTACCGTTCGACTTGCATGCTTAAGGCACACCGCCAGCATTCATCCTGAGCCAGGATCAAACTCTTAAAAAAAGTTTGATCAGCTCTATATATTTTTTATGATCAATACCTCCGCAGAGTTACTGATCGATAAAAGCTGTATTTTACTGTCTTAAAATTGACGAGATACATTTTCCGAAAATCTTTGCAGACTCCGGTCAATGCATTCTCTTGCACTTTCTATCACTCTATTTACTTTCAATTTGGCTGTTGACTTGTTAAAGATCAATTTTGGTCTAGCAAGCAAAAAAAAGAAAGAAAAACTTTCTTGTTTCTCCTACTTCCTCTAGACGCTGAAGAATTTTATTCTATAAGAACAAAATTGTGAAGTGGCAGTTATTCTAAAACCAAGATTAGAAAAAGACAATAGTCAATCTTGGCGCTTTGTTCTATACTTTTTGGTGTGATGTCTGCCAATAAATATGCGGTACTACTGACAATGAGTGTATTGTCGGCGTACTTGTATCTGCAAATTCCAGCCTTGAAACACTATTATTTGCAAGCGTTTGCACTGGCAAGTGCCCTGTATTTGTTGTTTCAAAAACGTCAACGTGGTCGTTTCTCGTTGGTATTGCCTGAGAATAATTCCGCTAATTTAGCACTTTTATCGTTTGCAGTGTTGTTGCTAGTTGGCGCAAGTGGAGCCTTATCGTCAGTGTTTTTTGCGGTGACGTTTATTTACCTCTTCTTTTTAGCGCTGAGTGTCCCACTGTTTGTGGCATTGCTGATCACATTGGAGGTGATGGCTTTTTATTTTAGTATGAGTATTGCTTTACAGAGTAGTTTGGCATTACCGATGACCGCATGGTCAAACTTAGTCGCGATTCCTGTGGTAATGATGTTTTATTTATTTGCGCGCGCGCAATATGAGAAAGCCTATCAAAATTCTTTACTGATGAAAGCTGAGTCGCGAGAATTGCTGCGCGCGCGCAGTGACGATGAGGCAGTCAATGAATTTGTTACCTCTCTCATCAACAAACGCTTGCCAATGCTGGAATTTTTATTGAGTTTTCCAGCTCAAAACAAAACTGCCATTGACTCGGAGATTGTTGTACTCAAGCGAGATCTTAATGTGCTGCTTCGACAAATTGAGCAGAGCCAGCAATCTACAACTGATTCTCAATCACCACTTGATACGTTAGTAGCAGAAGCCGAAAAAGAAGCTCATGAAAAGACTTAGGCAATTGCGTTTGCTTGGATTGTTGCTCTCTATAGTGCTAGCTGGTTTTTGCGTGTTAATTTCACCTCAGTTGGTTCAGGCAGAAAATATGGAGTCAAATTCCTACCGGATTCAATTTGGTAATTTCAATATGGGTTCAGGTCAGCGAACTGGTGGTGGTTACACGGTGTCAGATACTTTGGGAGGTACGGCCGTTGGTCCCTATGGACAATATGGAAGCAGTGGCTACTTTATTGGGAGCGGGTTTCAGTATGTATATCAGATTGACTATTTTAGTTTTAGCATTTCCAAATTAAGTGTTGAATTGGGTGAATTATTTAGTGGTAGTTTCAAAACTGATTCACACACTCTGACAATCACTACCAATGGAGCCAGTGGCTACAATGTCTATGCGTTTGCCAATCACCCCCTGCGATTAGCTGATGGGAGTGCTACTATTCCCGATACAACTTGTGATGGGGGTACTTGTGATGAAACCACTGCTCAAGTGTGGACCGATCCAAATCAAGCTGGGTTTGGCTTTAATGTCAGTGGCGATGATGTTGCAGCTGACTTCATAAGTAGTAACTATTTTCGTCAATTTGCCAATAATGAAGCAGCTGAGAGTATGCAGTCGATCATGGGTTCCAATAATGTTGCGCTTAATCGAAGTGCGACGGTAACCTATAAAGCATCTATGCCAGGCAACCAAGGCTCAGGTGATTACCAGACTAGTGTGGTGTTTGTGGCAGTACCAGGATATTAACAGTATGCGATTATTTCATTTAATAGCTTTCTTCACGTTGTTTTTTTCAATGAGTTTGCCAATCAAGGCAGCAGACTCCTTTGATCTGCAAGTCTATCCTCCAGTCACCTATCTTTCTGTTAAGCCTGGAGCTGGCGTCAATCATCAGATTATTTTGAAAAATAATGGTTTATATACGATGGAGATCACTCCGGTTTTGGTTGGCTTTCACACCGATGAACAAACAGGTCAAGTGGTCTTGGAGCAAAAAAGTGATTTTGCCTATCTTAATTTAGAGGGTAATCCAGATAATTGGCAGAAAAGCTTTGTCCTCAAGCCAGGAGAAGAAAAACCACTCAACTTCGTGATCGCACTCCCTTCTGACGCTTCCTATGCCGAACATCGCCTCTCAATTTTATTTCAGGCTCAGCAGCTCTCTTTTGCCAGTGCTGCCCAGCAAGGGTCAGTGATTTCTGCCATCGTTGCGAG
Organism: uncultured bacterium; assembly: GCA_903891335.1. Classification (GTDB taxonomy): domain Bacteria; phylum Patescibacteriota; class Microgenomatia; order UBA1400; family PJMF01; genus UBA1364. Next base: position 6,299 of record CAITDX010000016.1, on the reverse strand, counting down.
CAATGTAGTTGTCTTGGTGGCAGCTGATGAGATTAATCGAGGCGAGTTGATTATCGAGCACCTGAGTTTGCCCAAATTTGCCGATAGTTTTGTGGGTTTTTCTTTCAGCGCATTAGTGCGCAATATTGGTAGCAATGCAACTCCAGTGAGCGGCTATTTCAAAGTAAGTCATTGGCCAGAAACGACACCAGTGGTTTATGAGCTTTATCCAGATATGGTGCTGGCAAATGATAAGCGCTTGGTGCGAGCCATGACCGAAGCGGAGCTTAAAGAACTTGTTGCGCTTGAAGAAAGTAAAGCAGTTTTGGAGGCAGCTGGTGAGGATTTTGCGCTCAAGAAAAATGAATTCATTCGTCAAAAATTGAAAACTCAATTTTTTTTCAAACGACCAATTATGATTGGCGCCTATGATGTTGAGTTGAAAGTTGGTGACAATTTATTACAAAAAAGAGTGGTGGTGTTGCCGTTTTCCGTATTGTTTATTGCGTTGCTCTTGCCTCCTCTCTATTGGTTGACGCGGTGGCTTAGTAAAACAATAAAAAAGAAATAACCTGTTGACTCGAATGACTTTTCGAGTGTATCCTGAAGGTATACGATGAATCGAAGAAATTATTGGTGGCTTGTTATTGTAGTAATTGTGGCTTTTTTCGCTGCGAAAAAATACCTAGTTTTCTCTGGTGAATTTACCAGCACCTCTGCTACATTGAGTAATGCTCGCTTGTCCTTCAAAAGCGCATTGGAAGGAGCACAAACAGTTGGTTCCTCATTGGTAACCATTGATACTGCTAACTACCCTTCTACTTCAGTACTACAGTTACAAAGTGGCGATACAGTTTTAATTAACGCCAATGAGTATGAAGTAGCCACTACCATTGATGATGTCAATGATGATACGTTTAATATGACCTCAGCCCTAGTTTCCGGTGATGAACTTGATGACACTGATGTTTACGCAACCCAATCAGCCACACTGACGGTGAGATTGACAACGATTAGCGCGCTCAATAATGGTAGTTTTCGCATCCTAGTTCCAGCAGCAGCTGCTGATGGGACCGATAATGATGGTTATCCCGATGAAGGTGGTTTTGAGTTTGGTGATACTGCAAGTGGCGGTACGCTTGCCTCGATCACCTGTCCCACTGATCCAGGCACTTATGGTACCTTTACTCCAACTGCTACCGCCGCTCAATCTTCCGGCATCACTATTGATGGTGTGGCCTATCACTCATTTGTGTGTGATTATACGAGCACTGGTGCCGTTGGCACTGTTTTTGATGGTACCACTGAAGATGCATTCGTTATTAATGATTTAATTAATCCTGCTCCAAAAATTGGTGGTTCTGCACACGTATTGGGTCAAGCCGATACCTATTCAGTGATTATTCAGCAACTAGATTCAAGTAATACGGTAGTTGATCAGACAACCACTAAGGTTGGCGTAGTTGATGCAGTGCGCGTTTCGGCAACCATTGCTCCCCAACTTACCTTTACTGTGGCTGGTGTTGCCTCTTCAACTTCTGTCTGTGGTATCACCACTGACGTAACGACGACTGCCTTGACAGTTCCTTTTGGTGAGTTGATTGTTGGTTCTTTCAGAGAAGCAGCTCAGCGATTAACAGTTGTCACTAACGCAGTTGGTGGCTATTCAGTTACTGCAATTGAGAATGATCAACTTGGACGTGGCGGTAATACCTGTACTGGCGACGGATCTGCAAGTAACACCTGTATCGTTGATGCCAGTGTCACTGGAGTAAGTCATACTACTTCTGCTGATTGGACTGATGCTACTAATGATCCTGGTTTTGGCTATAGTTTGGTTTCGGTTTCTGGTAGTCCGACTTTGGCTTTTACCTATAACGAGAGTGCTCGCACTTTTTCTGCCAAGCAATTTGCTGATATGCAGGCTAGTGAGGTCGTGCAAACAATTTTCAACAGAAGTACCGTTACTGGTGGTGACGTGGTTGATGTGTGTTACCGCATTACTCCAGATGCAACCAATGTGGCAGGTAACTACGAAAACTATCTTGTATATACGGCTTCAGCAACTTTTTAGAAGAACGTTATGACGAAAACCAACTGCCCCAAGATTTTTAGCTACGGCTTAGCAACCCTTATTTTCCTTTTTGGCTTATGGACACCTCTTCAGGCCGCTGAATTCATGACCCTGACCGCCACTCCAGTTCGTTTGGGTGATGATTTCACTCTCAAGCTTGCTCCTGGTGAGAAAAAGCAAGTGCAGATCAAAGTTCGTAACGGTTCAGCTCAGGAAGTGGTGCTTGAAAGTCAGGCAGTTGATTTTATTGTGGGACAGGATGGTGGCACTCCAGTTTTGCTGGAAGAATCTCAGGCTGACCCTCGATGGAGTTTGGCTAGTTGGTTGACGCTAGCTCCTGCAGAACATCGTCTTAAAAGCGAAGCGGTTGGAGTTGTGAATGTGCTGATTGAGGTTCCAGCCGATGCTCTTCCTGGCGGGCATTATGCGATGGTATATCATCGACCAATTGGCGCTGCCGCCAGCGACGTATCTGGATCAGGAGTGTCGCAGCGAGTGGGTACGTTGCTCTACGTCGTGGTTGATGGTCCGGTTACTGAAGCAGCGTACATCAACGATTTTACTTGGCCTAAGTTTGCCGAAAATGGTCCAATTGCTTTCAGTTTGAAAGTTGATAATCAGTCAGATCTTCATATTAACACTAAGCCGGTTGTAAAAATTTACAATATGTTTGGTCGCCAGGTTGCGAACCTTGAGCTTGTCAGTCAAAATGTATTTCCCAAAACCATGCGTGAGTTCGCTGGCACCTGGGAACGAGTCTGGGGATTTGGTTATTACAAGGCCGTTGTTGAAGCTGCTTATGGTAGCCAGGGTGGTGTAGCAATGGCTACTGCCGGACTCTGGATGATTCCAGTGAAGCTGATTTTATTTGTCTTGATTGTGGCTTTATTAATCACCATTCTGGTGATTTTACTCAGAAAACGTCAGAATAAGATTGTGCATGACCAAGAACCTGAGGTACCTCCACAACAAAATTAACCACTCCACTTTGGTTGTTGTCTGGCTTTTTATTTGGCTTGCTTCTTTTACTGTAGGAGAGATACGAGCTGCCGATGTCACTATTACTGCCACCATCCCCGACACTGAAGCTCCAAGTGTGCCGATTTTGATTGCTCCTGCCGATGGGGCTTTATTGAGCGATAGCACACCAACGTTTCAATGGTATGAGTCTACTGATAATTTAAATTTATCTCACTATGTGTTCTATCTTGATGGTGATGCAAGCTATGGCAACATTCCATTGATTGCAACTGAAACCAGTACTTATACACTCACTTATGATAGTTTAAATGGTATTTACTCGCTGACTCCTAAAAATACTATTAGTGACGCAAGCCACACTTGGCGTGTAGTAGCGGTTGACTATGCTAATCTCAGTAGTTCTTCAGACACTTGGGATTTTCGTATCGACACACTTACCCCTAGCTTTACCTTGACTAAAATTGGCGATGTATCAACAAATATTTCAGCTGCTAACCCCAGCAGTGTCCCCGATAGCCCCGTGCTGATTTTTCAAAATGACGCCACTGCCAATGAACCAACACTGCTTGCAGCAGGTGAAGCAAATAGTACGGTTAAACTAACCGTAACCATTCCTGGGGATGATACGCAAACCTTCACAACCACAATCAATGCCGAAGGTCTTTATGAGCTCAAATTAGGGATTTTACCGAGGGATACTGACATCAGATTAGACTTTGTCATTACTGATCTTGCTGGTCACGTAAGTGTTTTGGAGGGTGTGTATTTTCGCATTACGCTTCAGTATTGGCCAACTCCAACAAGCACGATTACTCCCTCACCAAGTATGAGCGTATCTCCAACTCTGTCAGTGACAGGTGTACCAACGATTTCTGGCACACTAACTCGTTCCCCAACCCCATCAATAAGCCTATCGCCTAGTCCAACTGCTACCCCATCTGGCTTGGTGCCGATTATCCCTCCTCGAGAAATTATTCATGAGGGCGTTGACGAGGCAATTGATCTGTTGCCAGAAGAAACCGGTCAAGCAATTCGCGCTTTTCTCACTTCATCTTTTTGGAGAAGTTTGTCAATTTGGTTCAATGCCCTCCTTTTACTGCTTTTCTACAGTATTGGTTTTGTGCTGTTGTTGTCTAAATTTATCACGACTTTTTCTGGGGTGCTGCTGAAAAGGATTGTTGCTTTGCTTTTTCCCCATATTCATCCACCAACTGATCATTTGGTGTATGAGCACCGCTCTACCAATCCAAGTCCCTTAGTCAAAGTTGAGTTAGTGGATGAACAAAATCAAGTTCTCGATGTACAAATTAGCAACCGTTTGGGCAATTTCGCTCCTTTTGCTACCGATTATTTACGTCAATGGCGCTTACGCGTGCAAGATAGTAATTTCTACTTCCCGATTGGAGACGAGCCGCCGAAGAGTCTTTCATTTTGGCAATTCTATCAGGGACAAGTATTTGATCATGAGCACTATCAGTCACAACCAATTCTAATTCCTACTTTGCAGGCAGCTGGTCAAGAGCGGTTGCCGTGGTTGGAGCGAGTTCGCATTGCTTATCTCTACCTTTTGGAATATCCCCACTGGTTTGCGATTCTTTTGTTGATACTTAGTCTAATTTTCGCCATTCGCTATCCAAGTTGGTGGAACTATTTAGTGGTTGGTTTTTATGGATGCATGTGGGCATGGAAGTTATTAATGCAGAGCAAACTCAACCGATCTTTTATGATTCATGCCCGTTTAGGAGAGCAGCTTTTTACTGGTAATTTAGTTTTGAGTATGTATGCTACGAATCCAACTGTTGCCCGTTCATTGATTTTACCCTGCATGTTGGCCGAATCTAAGCTTATTAGCCATGATTTTGAAGTGGCAGCCTTGACGTGTGTCAGCAAGGGTTTAACGGTACATCATCAAAAACAACCGGCAATTGATCATAATGTTATTTTTACTGGTAAAAACCAAAAGATAGATTTACAAATCAATAAAAATTAATTATTGATCTATTCCTTTAATCACCTAGAATATCCATCTATGTCTCGTCATTTTTTGATGATTGGCTTCGGCACAAAATATACCTACATCAAATCAGCCATAACCGCTGGCGATCGAGTCAGTCTGTTAATCACCGAATCAAAACTCAAGCCAAATCAAGAGCAGTTTTTTAATACCGTTGTTAAAGTCAAAAATATGTATGATTGGGCGGAGGTTTTGCCTGCAGTCGAGCAGCTCAATCAGCAATTCCCAATTGATGCTGTAGTGACTCGCTACGAGCCGTATTTGAGCGTCATGGGGGCTCTTAATCAACGCTTTGGTTTGTCTGGTATCGACTATCCGACTTCACGTAATTTTTCTAATAAGTACTTGATGAAGCATTGTTTCGTCTCCAAACAAGTTGCTTGTGCCGCAGGAATTACGGTGGATACGCTCGATCAGCTGGATGATTTTTTGGCAACCCATTCATTTCCAATGATTTTAAAAAAAACCACCGGCACTCATTCTAGTTATGTACTGAAAGTATTTTCTAAACAAGATTTGCTGGAAAAGCGAGAGCTTTTGAAAAAAAAAGCGAAGCACTATGGTATTGCTCGACCAATGAGCAATTATACTGTGGTTGGAAACGAGCCAGGACTTATTCTCGAGGAGCTTTTGGTTGGTAGAGAGTTGACGGTAGATACATTTGTCAGCAATGATTCTTTTACTCATGTAGGACTTTGTGAGTATGTGCTTGCCAAAGATGTGCAGGTTGATGACTCTTATTTGCCAATTCGTACGATGCCAGCTTCAGTTACTCCTGTCGCTCGAGATTTAATACTACAAACCGTCGAGCAAGGTCTGCGAGCTTTGGGTGCTAAAAATTGTGTCTGTCACACTGAAGTTTTTTATGATGAAACAAATCACACCTGTAGTATTGTAGAAAGCACTGCTCGAGGTGGTGGAAATCGTAGCGAGATGGCGCGTTTGAGCAGTGGTTATGATTATGACGGAGCGGTTTTTAAGGTTTGTATTGGCGAATATCGTTGGAATGTTGAGGCGCATGGCGCCCATCAGCATGCCAGGTATGATTTTATCGCAGTTAGGTATGCATATCATGGCGTCAAAAGGATGGGCCCTTAGCATGGATTCGACTGTGTCTGCGATTATTTCACGGCTGGCAAGGGAATACTTCATCCCTTCATGCCCCATCGCTATGCCGTCGCATATTGCCATTGTGTTGAATTCGAACGGAACACCGCCCGCAGCCCGTACGGCTGCCTTGACCTTCTTGCC
>CAITDX010000015.1 GCA_903891335.1 uncultured bacterium | reverse complement strand
TCTCAATAATGACTCCAGCAGAACAAAACTTTTTTAGACAACTTCAGCAAGAATATGGAGAAAAATATCTTATCTTTCCTCAAATAAATCTTGATAAATTATTGGAGGTTGATGGAAATAAAAATAATTACAGAGCTAGAAATAGAATTGCTCAAAAATCTGTTGATTTTATTTTAGCTGATAAAGAAACCCTCTCTACTCAACTTGTTGTAGAGCTAGATGATTGGACGCATAAGCTAGATACAAGAAAAAGAAGGGATGAGTTTGTAGAAAAATTGCTAGAAGATAGTGAAATTGAAATTCAGAGATTTAAATTAGATTAACTCAAAATTCATTAAAACAGACTCTTTAATAAAAATAAAAACTATTTTGACTTTCCAATAAGTTTCAATTTGCTGTGAAAGTCTTCTCTGAATTGCTTGAAGTCTTTGCTTTTTCTAGAAGCTTCATCTAGATTCATGGTCTCAACTAAAATTTTCTTTGTCTCTGTCAACAAAGGTCTCTCGTTTGTCTCCCATTCTCCCCAGTGTATTTTAAGACACTCTTTGGGATCTTTTGTCCCTCTTAGTGGTTTTTCTGGATTTTTGATTAGCAGTTGCTTCCTAAAATTATTTTCATCAGCAAGCAGCCATGCTTCAAAATTTCTATCTGCAATTCCAACAACACTCATATCAAGGTATGCACTACCCAATTCCCTTAAAATATCTAGGCATTTTGTCCTTACCTTATAATCCTTATTTATGTCTTGATCTCCCAAATAAACAACCATGTCTACTGGGTTGATATCAAAACAGTTTTTAGCCGTAGATCTAATGTGCTTCTCAATCGAAGTTCCAGTAGTAAAAATATTAGTTTCTAAAATTTCTATATCAACGCCAACTTCATTAGCCAATCTATATAACAATGACAATATAGAAACTAGATCTGTTTGGCCTTCGTGTCTGAGAGCGAGCTGAATCATATTTAAAAATATCCAGAATCTATGTAATCTCTAGCACTTGAACTTTCCCCCAAATCTTCCTCAACAATCCGATATAATTTATTGTCAACTAAACGTTGATAGGTGGTTCCATCCTCCTCAAATAATTTACAAAAAATAACCTCTTTTGGAAAAATATGATTCAATATTTCTCTACTATGGGTAGAAATAATTATTTGCAGATCCCTATTATTGGCAGAAGTCCTTATTTGATCTAGAAAACTACTGACTCTACCGATGTGTATTCCATTCTCTATTTCTTCAATAGAAATAGTAGAACCCTTAGTAAGGTAGAACATCGCAAATAATATGTATATTGTTCTTTGATCACCACTAGAAAGTGTTTTTGAATCAAAAGCCAAATCAGAAAATTTCTGCCTCCAATACACTAGATATTGTTCCTCTATATTTTCAATTTCATTAACATCATAATTTAATATTTTTCTTAAATCACTAACTCTAACCGATTCAAAGTATGGAATTATTTTTTTTACTGCTTCTTGGACATCTCTAAAATCTGCTTCGTTGTTTTTTTTCAATTTAACAGCCAAATGATTCAATTTCTGCAAGTTGAGCTCTGAAATATTTACATAAGGTCCCCTATCTGGAACGAGATCAGTATTCTTTATAGTAAATATTGATTTTAGCCTTTTAGCTGCATCATGCAAAGTTTTGTCATCAAAATAGCTAAACAATAATTTTTTATTATTAATTTTTAACGGAATTTCTTTTTGGCCAGCAAATGTCAGGTCATTACCATTTCTTTTGTACAAGAAACTCCAGTTTCCATCACTAAAAGCTTCCAATGATTCTGAAGGTATTACTAAAGAATCTATTTCATCTTTTTTTTCTTGGAGTCTTATCTCATATCTAAATCTGTATAGTTTTTTATCAAAACCGATAAATTCTAGAAAAATCTCTATGTTTTTTTTCTGCCCACGATAAAAAAGATTTCTCTTAGAGAGAATTATGTCTGGAAAAACATCATTAATATCCTCTCCTCTAGAAAGATCTCTAGTCAAAGTTAGTGCATTTATAAAATTACTTTTACCACTGGCATTTTTTCCAATCAGTACATTTATCTTGTCCAGAACAATAACACCAGAATCTTTTATGCTTGCAAAATTTGTGAATCTTACTTTAGTTATCATTTGTTCACATTATATATAAATTTTCCAAAGAATCATTAGAAAAAAAATAAATTATCAATTGTGAAAAAATATATAATCCAAAATTTATATAACGAGATTTGATCGTGTCCTATATATTTTTATATAAAGTTATATAGTTTTTTAAATACAGATTTAGCAGTAAAATTCACGGCTAGTATTAGGTAAAAAAGAAAGACAAATATGTCTATGTATAATAAATCACTTCTATTAGCTAAGGCAATAGAAATCTTAAAAGAATACGCAAGAGGTGGCGGATCAATAGCACCAGACCACGCTTTAGAGATAATTTATAGAAAATTAGAAAAACTAAACGAAGAGATTGACGAATAAAACACACAAAACCAAAAAAATATAACTTAAAAATAAACAATATAATGAACAACATCAGAACAAGAGAGTGGTCTAAACTTGAATATAAAGATCCAAAAAGATGGTTACTAAAACTCAAAGAAATAGAAAAAAATATTTTGCCATATGTTCCAGAATGGAAAGTCAGATCTTTTAGAACAAATAAGCTTAGCTGGATCAATGAAGCCCGCCAAGCTGGAATTCTTACATATGGAATGTCCCTGCTTAATAGGCAGAACATTGTTTTTTCTCTCCATGAAAATAGTGACTTTGATTTTATTGCTAGGTACATTGATGGCGATGTTGACAACTACATTCCAGTCCAATTAAAAGAATTTGTTTCTGAAGCAATAAATCCAGAACAAACTTTAAGCGATATTTTTAATAAACTTAATGATTATTCTTCATCTCAAGATTTAACTGTAGGAATTTATATTTCTAGAAATATAAATCTTAAATTAGATAAAATTAAATTGAATAATAAAAATATTGGTGAGGTTTATCTTTTTGGCTCAACCAGCAAAAACAATACAAAATGGTTTATCTATGGAGATATACAGGGGGAAAATCCATTGTATTTTGAGTTTGAATATCCAAGTTAATTCATTTAACTATGAATAAAAAAATATAAATTATGGGAAATACTTTATTGACTAAAAAAAGTTCCAACTTCATCCCATGCTCTCCGCCAGGTGCAAAAAATCTGCGATATAGCAGATTTTTTTGTGCCTGCTGGAGACAAAAAAGCATGAGAACCTCGGTGAGAATCCTGCCGGCAAGCGAGGTTGAGTTATTGAGCATAATTGAGAATCGAAGCGCCTGCCTAATACTCGAAGAGTGCTGTCCCTCCGCAGTCAAGCGATCTTGATACAGCAATATTTTTTGATGGTCGAAGCGCGTGACTAGTCCTCGAAGAGGGCGCCAGTCAAATTCCATCAATGTGAACGAAGTGAAATCCTGGCGGACGGCCTCCAAGCCACCGCCTCCAAAATCCCTAAACAGCATCAATTCAGATGGTTTCTCTCACAAGCATGGTAATTTACAAATATAAATGTAGAATAGCGTTAATACATTATATTGAAGCCGAAAGGATATCATGAAAAAATGTAGAAGTTGCCAATCAGAAATTGATGATAAGGCAAAAAAATGCCCTCACTGCAAAACCAAGCAAGGCAATTGGCTTCAACGTCATCCCATTTTAACCATAATTATCATATTATTCGTCATAGGTATTTTTAGCTCCCAAGATAGCAATAAGGCAAAAGTTGCAGACGAACCAGCTCCATCTACTATTAGTGACGAAACCAAAACAACTGATTCTAAAACAGAAGTTACTCCAGAAGTAAAAAGCGAATTTGCTGTTGGTGAAGCCATCCAAATGAAGGACTACATTCTCACTGTGAACGAAGTTACAAAAGCTCCATCCAAAGGATATTCAACACCAAAATCTGGCAATGAGTATGTTTTTGTCAACGTCACTATTCAAAATACTGGCGACAAAGAATCACCTTACAACCCATTTGATTTTAAGATTCAAGACTCCAATGGCAATCAAACTACAGACACGTTTGTTTCTATAGATGATAACTTAAGTTCTGGAACATTAGCGTCCGGTGGCAAAGTAACTGGCTCACTAGCTTTTGAAGCTCCAAAAGGCGATAAAGGCTTGAAACTTATTTATCAACCAAATTTTTGGTTGGATAATCAAAGAATTACTGTAAATTTACAATAAGTCATAAAATCAGTATCAAATATCCACAACCTATCGAAACCACTTCTTCGCACTCTCGCGTCGATGGGGACAACCTGGCCAGCAACAAGGTCGGCGCTTGCCCTCAAGAATTTCTGCTTGCAATCTCTCTAAGTGCTGCGCTCTCGTTTCTGCTTTCTTAACCATCGTCAGCCAACAAATCCATTCATTCCGTCCCAGTGGGGTCAGATTATTCCATTTCATCAGCAAATTATCTTGAGTTGACAATACTTCCTGCAGATCTGCTGGGAGCTCATGAACGACGCCAGTGGCAATTGTTTTTTGTGACATTTTTTTGAGCAATAGTATTTTATCACGCTAAATTTCAGCATTCCATGTATACCTGTGCTACACTAAGCCCAATAACTCATGCCACCAATCCTCACTGCTTGCGCCATCATTTATCGTTTTACTCCCGATCAAAAAGTTGAGTGTCTGATGACCAAACGTGCACTCACATCATCATTTTTACCCGGAATCTACGAGCTCCCTGGTGGGCACGTCGAAGAGGGTGAAACAGAAATCGCTGGGTTAATTCGAGAAATCAAAGAGGAATTAAATAGCGACATTGAAGTTGGAGAATTATTTGATTCCTTCACTTACTTACATCAAGAACAAACGGTGATCGAAAATATTTATCTTGCCACTCTGAAATCTGACCCAGCCACGATTCATCTTCAGACAGATGAAGTTGATTCATATCGTTTTGTCGGTGAAACCGACCTAGACACCATAATTGCTGCCAACAAAAACCCTAATGATCCAGAGTTGCTTATTTTAAGAAAATTTTTCAAGCAAAAGAGAACCCCATCTACATAAACATGCCCAATCCCTCTCCTTGGTTCGTCTACATCCTTCACTGCGCTGATAATAGCTACTACACCGGCATCACCACTGATCTAAATCGCAGACTTAAACAACACAACAATGGAACCGGAGCCAAATATACCGCTGCTAAAAAACCAACCCAACTCATCTACCACGAGCAACAGCCCAATCGCTCTCAAGCCACCAAAAGAGAGCTAGAACTCAAAAAACTCACCCACCAACAAAAACAACAATTCATTGCAAACTTCCGCTTGTTCGAAAAATCATAACTTCTCCAGAAACCACTCACTCGTCCGCTCCATCGCTCTCGTAAAACTTGTGCCCTCAATATCATGGCCACCGGTTGGATATTCGTGGTACTCAAAATCCAACTCCAGCTGCTTGGCAAGGGCACTTAAATCACGACTATAGCCCACATTCACCACTTCATCATCAACTGCGTGATGAAGCTGGAGAGCTCCAGTATATTCAGCTAAATAGGTCGTTGGAGCCACCTGCTGCCAGAAAGCATTGCTTGCATCAAACTGACCATGAGCAGCGAACAGCGCCTCGCGACGACGTTGGCGATTGCTTATCGTACTAGGCGGGCGATAGGAATTATCATTGAGGCCATATTGTTGCCAGTCAGCATAGGAAAAAACTGCGCCAGCCCAAATTACCCCGGCCTTGATTTCTGGCCGCGCCACCAATGCCCGTAGCACTACATTGCCAGCCATACTGTGCCCCCACAGACCAATCCTCTCCGGATTAACGAAGTCCACCGCTTGCAAAGCCGCCCGCGCATTCAGTGCATCAATCACGTAGTCAGCTGAGTAATACGCTCCATTCGCTTCTCCCTCTGATTCACCGTGGCCACGCAAGTCAATTTTAAACACCACTAAACCACGACTCGCTAAATAATTAACATAGGCGACATAACGCTCTTGCGTGCGATATTGCGTCGGAGGAATGTAACCATGAATAAAAACCACTGCTGGCCAACCACCCTCAGGCATCTCTCCCTTTGGTTTGGTGAGGAGCCCATTGACCTGAAAACCATCTGATTGGTAGCTCGTCAAATAACTCGTGTAGTTGGTTTGCTCACTCACGAGCTCCAACGCTCCCAACTGACTTTGATACTGGCGAACTCGCAATCCTGGAATCGTTAATTCGAAAAAAGGATCTTGATTGGTGATGACAGGTTGTGAAGATTTTTCACCGTCTACCATAACTTCGCGCTGCATAACCATTAAATTGGGAGGCGATTGCAATGCCGGCAAATAGTTACTCCATAAAACAAAGGCGGCAGCTGCAACAGCCACAATGAATAAAACAAAGCGAACAATTTTCACTTACTTAGTGTAACTTATTTTGGCTTAACTAGGGAAGGACCTGGTCTAAGTGCACCACCTTCATGATAAGTGACCACTACCTGCGGATGACTAATTTTCTGGCCAGTTATTCTCTCAAATAACAAAAGGGGGTCTTCCTGTCGAAGCACATGAGGTTCCATCGCGCGTGCACGCTCTGAAAAATCTGGATTTGCCAGCATCACTCCAATCAGCCAAGTAATAAAATCACTTGTCGGCAACATCTCTACTGACTTTTGCTCTCGACCATCATGAGCTGGCACATAAGGCAAATCTTTATCTCCTCCGCGTATTGGTCGCTCTAGCGGTAAAGTATCACTTAGCATCACTAATTTCACTTTTTCATTTATCAACACTTCTCGTAGTTGCTCATAATACTCACGTCCGGCAAACACTGCATGCGAAGCCGCCACGATAACTTCTGCAGCTCCATGTTCTAATAAAATTTTAAGCGTTTTAAGAATTGTGCCACCACTACCGATCATGTCATCCATCAAAATAATTCGCTTCCCTCTGACATCACCATATACCAACTCATGAAATGTTTCTGATCTACCAATTATCTTACCGGGGACACGTTTCTTGCGAATAATCCCCAACTCGAAACCCTCTTCCTGACTCAATTTATGTGCCAGCGCTAAATTGCCAAAATCAACTCCCACAATCATCGTCGCTAAATTATTTTCAAGGAGACGATTATGGCGCATTGTCTCGATCATTAGCTTAGCAGTGGTAAGATTAAGTACTTCTATCCCTTGTTGTTGGAACTGTTCTGCTGCTACCGCACTGTGACCATCAATTGTCATTAGCTGTTTAACCCCAGACACATGACTCATCATTTGTGCAGTCGCCAAACTCCAACTAGCCTGCGCTGCCACCATCGAAAAATATTCAGCATTGCTTTCATTAATTTCAGGACCAAAAATTTTTTTCAAATCTTCGATAGAGAGGGGTTTGCGTGATGGCAAATCCTGGCGCCAATCACCAAAAATAGCGAGCATACTCAGAACATCTACATTGGGTGGAAAACCAAAATGACTTTGAGTAAAGGCATGCAAATTAAACAAATCCATCATTGCATCCTGCAAATTATCACCACTCATAATCCACGGCACCACTACGTTTGAAGCCTCTCCAGCCAAAAGTAACCACATGCCATTTTCGAATGATGACTCTTGAAATCTAATTATCGGATACTCATCCTTAAGTTGATGCGCCAACAAAGGATTATATGTTCGTAAACTACGGGGGATATGAACCTTAGAAACCTCCGGCTCAATCGGTGGTAAAGCACCAAGATCAAACAACTTCGATTTGGGGAACTCTAATGTACCCATCCGATTCGTGTTCTAGGGCAGACCCAAACTGTATATGGACCCTAGCATAGCACTTTTTGAAGCGAACACAAGCAGAAATAAGTACTAACGGTCAAGCGCATACTCCTGCATCATTTGTTCAAGTTCAGCTGGCGTTTTTGACTGCAAATCATCTGAGTTAATGCTGTTTGCTGCACTAGTTGATTCGCCCTGATCAGGTTCTCCCATTTCTCCTGGAAAAACTAATTTCGGCATTTCCTTAATTGGGTCTGGCTTGCTAATACTCACTTCCTCATAGCGATAGGTCGCCATCATGCTATTCAACTCATCAATAATTTCCATTTTCTTTGCTAAATAATTCGATTTATCAATCCAAATATAGGTTTTACTCACTGCTCCAGCATCACCCATCTGATTGATGAGCTCATACTTGAGACAAGTTGCCTGCTCACATGGCTCTTCACCAAGTAAGGCTACTGTTAAGGCTGGCTGATTAAAATTAGGGTCGTAGGAATTTTTGATGGTATCGATAAAGGATGTTTCAGAACTTGCGCTCGTCATACTATCAGGTAGCACGTACCAACCCTGATCTTTTAAATCAAGCACATAAGTCAGACCAGCATAGGTCGTAATTCCGGCAGTAAATTTCCCATCAATAAAAGTTTGCGCCATCATATTACCAGCTCCATCCAAGCGAATATTTGTCTCAACTCGCTCCTCTGATGTCGCTTGGTTTGTCATATCCATCACGATTCCTTTTTGCAAAGCTGTAGCCTGAGCAGCAAGATAGCGACAAAAGTCACCATCGTAGGGACAAGGCGTAGGTGTCATTTCAGTCAAAATACTGGTTTGAGCTGGTTGCTCTGGTTGGTTCTGAGGTTTAAAAAAATAGACTAAAGCGACAATGACACTCAGTGCTGCTACGAGAAAAAGCCAGAATTTTTTTGACATAGAGTGAGCTCATTGTAGCACTTTTGAGCGCGCAATTTAGTGCTACAATGGCTGCCTATGATCGATCAACACACGCAAGACATCTATCAACAATCCCTCACACTGCATCGCCAATTGCAGGGTAAATTAACAACGACTGCCCTACAAAAAATCACTAACAAAAATGACCTCGCCCTTCTCTACACCCCTGGAGTTGCCGCTGCTTGTCGAGCAATTGTAGAAAATCCAGAAGATTCATTTGCGCTCAGCATGCGCGGTCGCACTGTCGCTGTTATCACCGATGGCTCAGCTGTTTTGGGACTGGGCAACATTGGGCCAGCCGCTTCACTGCCAGTCATGGAGGGCAAAGCCCTTTTGCTTAAAGAATTCGCCAATGTTGATAGTGTGCCCATTGCTATCAACACGCAAAATACTGCAGAAATTATTCAGTTCGTCAAACACATCGCACCTTCGTTCGTGGGCATTAATTTGGAAGATATTAGTGCACCGCGCTGCTTCGAAATCGAAGCAGCGCTCCAAGACCTTGGCATTACCGTCTTCCATGATGACCAGCATGGCACTGCTATCGTGGTGACCGCAGCACTGCACAATGCCGCCAAAGTCGTTGGCAAACAATTCAAAGATTTGAAAGTCGTAGTGGTTGGTGCTGGCGCCGCCGGCCTTTCTATCGCCAATATGTTGCTGGGGATGGAATTAACACCTGGACAATGCCAGCGGGTGCCTGAATTAGACCGCGTCAAAGACCTCATTCTGGTTGATAGCAAAGGCATCGTCCATCAGGGTCGCAGTGATTTGGATATCTATAAGCAGTGTATTGCGGCTCATTCCAACCATCAGCAAAAAACGGGCGATCTTGCAGTCGCTCTCCAAGATGCCGATGTTGTCATCGGAGTTTCCCGAGCGGGGCTAATCACTAAAGAAATGGTGCGGACAATGGCTCACAGAGCAATTGTCTTTGCCATGGCCAATCCAGAACCAGAGATTATGCCTGAGCAGGCACGAAGCGCCGGCGCCGCCGTCATCGCCACAGGTCGCAGTGATTTTGACAATCAAATCAATAACGTCTTGGCTTTCCCCGGTATTTTCCGCGCAGTGGTCGATGGTCGTCTTCCCAGAATTACCACTGCCATGAAGCATGCAGCAGCTCAAGCGATTGCAGCGCTCGTGCCAGAACCCACCACCCAGCAAATTATTCCTGATGCGCTTGATCGTCGTGTCGTGGAAGTAGTGAGCAAGGCAGTGCTGGCAGCAGATAACGCAAAAAACTCCTCATAAATCACCTCATTTAGCACTATTTGACAAAGACTGCTAAGTTTGCTTTAATATCCTTAGCAGTCAATGGCAGTGACTGCCAAGTCATGAGTACTAATTATACAAAGAAAGGAAAAACCTATGTCAATCATTCGCTATAGTCCCTTACAAGCAATGCTGAGCCGCTGGCCAGATATTTGGGATGAGGACTTATTTGCTGGCACCGGCAGTGCCACCAGCAATCTCAATGTCTACGAGACCAAAAAGGCAGTGGTCATCGAGGCTAACGTCGCTGGAGTTGATAAAGACGACATCGACATTACCTTTGAAAAAGGCACGCTCTGGATCCAAGCCAAGAAAAAAATGGAGGAAAAAAGTGAGGATCGCAAATACTATTCTCGCTCCAGTTTTTCCTACTCTTACAAAATCGCAGTACCTGGAGAAATTGACCTTGGTCAAGAACCAGCCGTGACCAGTAAAGATGGCGTCTTGCGCGTCGAATTCAAGAAATCCGAACAAGCCCAACCAAAAAAACTCAAGGTACAGGCTTAGCGCATCATCCAACTATCACTCGTGATCGAGAGGTGGTTGGATAAAAAACCGCTGATGAATCAATTAACCTCGCTCTTAATCGGGCGAGGTTTTTGATTATGGTAACCGCCCACCATCTTGACTTATTGTAACTTATAAGTTACAATGTCAGCCAATGAAAAAGAATGTTTATTTAGATGAACATGCAAAGAAAACCCTAGATAAACTGTCCCAACCAATCCAAACAGAATTTTATGCCTTATTCCAAGTATTAGAGCAAACTGGTCAACTCGACCTACCTAATGCAAAAAAAAATTAATCACAAATTATTTGAAATCAGAATTAAAGTTAAAAATATCTATCGAGCTTTTTATGCCTATCAGAACCTAAATGATGTTATTATTTTGCACATTTTTAACAAAAAAACTCAAAAGACACCTTTAAAAGATATTAAGCTTGCAACAACAAGGTTAAAAAATTATGAAAAATAAACACAAACTTATCAAGCTTCAAGATGCGATTAGTCAATTACCACTCAAGCAACAAAAACAAGTTGCTCAGAGGTCGCGCTTTATTCAGATTGCCATCATGATTAAAAATCTTCGCAAAGAACTTGACTTGGCTCAAAATGACCTGGCGAGACAAATTGGTAAAAAAAGAGAGTTCATCGCCAGAATTGAAAGTGGCAGACAAAATGTAACCATAGAAACGCTTTATCATATTGCTGAGGCCACCAACAAAAAAGTTTTTCTTGAGTTTAAATAGCCAACTAGATTTTTTCCCAAGCAAACTCCACGCGTCCAAAATGTCCATAGGCTGCAGTCTGAGCGTAGATCGGTCGACGTAAATCTAAACCCTCGATGATGCCAGAAACCGACATGTCCAATAAACCAAGTACAAGCGAGCGGATTTCTGCTGCTGAGACGGTTGCTGTACCAAAGGTTTCCACCTCAAAAGAAACTGGCTGTGCTTGACCAATCACGTACGCCACTCGCACCTCAGCGCGACGAGCCAAGCCTTTGGCAACAATATTTTTGGCCAAAAAACGACAAGCATAGGCAGAACTGCGATCGACCTTGCTGGGATCTTTACCAGAGAAACATCCGCCGCCGTGACGAGCCATACCGCCATAGGTGTCGACAATGATTTTGCGCCCCGTCACGCCGGTATCAGCAGCTGGACCGCCAATTTCCCAAACTCCCGTACCATTGACGATGAAATTAGTATCTTGGCGATCGAGCGCTGGCTTCTCTGGAAAATAGCGTGCGTAGGCCGGCTCGACCACCTGCTGCCAAAGCGCATCTTCTAAATCCGACTTGCTAACTTGCGAGACATCATAGGGCACTGCCAAAATCACCGTCGCCACGCCCATTGGTTTGCCTTGATCATCATAATTCACTACCACCTGAGCTTTACCGTCGGGTCGCAAAAAAGACATGCGCTTATCTTCACGAGCCTGATCCATACCTCTCACCAATTGATGAGCCAGCATAATTGGCATCGGCATCAATTCTGGAGTTTCATCACAAGCATAACCAAACATCAAACCTTGGTCGCCCGCTCCACCATCATCAACTCCTACTGCAATATCGGGCGATTGTTGATGGATGTGTACTGCCACCTGCGCCTGATCGGAAAAACCCCACTCTGGATTGGTATATCCAAGACGAGCAATGGTAGCGTGAGCAATTCCTTCATAGTCGATTTGCGCGCCACAAGTCACCTCGCCAGCCAAAACCACTTGATTAGTGGTAACGAGCGTTTCCACTGCGACTCTCGATAAGGGGTCAGCCTGCAAACAAGCATCAAGAATACTATCGGAAATCTGATCGCAAATTTTATCCGGGTGCCCAGCGGCTACTGATTCAGAAGTAAATTGATAAGACATGTTTTCCTTTCTGTCTAGAAAGAACGAATCGTTCTCTTTTTATAAGAGCTAGATGGAGCACCGTGCCATGCTGCCTTGGATTATGTTAGTGGCGAGCGGGTCGGTTGTTGGATGACTCGTAACGAGCTAGTTCTCTGGTCATCACTCTTGATTTAGCTGCATTGTAACACATGATTGACAAGTCCTTCAAACATATTCTAAAATTCGAATATGTATAGTCAGACCTTTACTCTTTTTGCCGACACTTTGAAGGCCTTGGCTCATCCTCGTCGCCTAGAAATTATCTATTTACTCAAAGATCAGGAATTGTGTGTTGGTGATATGTACTCGATGCTGGATCTACCGCAGGCCAACGTCAGTCAGCACCTCACCATCCTGCGAGAAGCCAAAATTGTCACTAGTCGTAAATTTGGCAAAACAGTTTGCTATAAGCTTACCGACCCAGCTATTTTTACCGCCTGCACACTGATCCGCGATTTTCTCATCAAGCAAGGGGTTGCTAAGGAAGAACTGCAATTAATCGATCGTGCAGCCGATACACTACTCCCCATCACTCATGACCCAGTTTGCCAGATGCGAGTTTCTAGCAAAACCAGTCATTTCCATCATCACTATCACAATCACGATTATTATTTTTGCGCTTCTGGCTGTTTGAAAAAATTTCAAGCCAACCCAGAACACTATTTAAGGAATAACGTATGAATCTCTGGGCAATCTTTCTCACCGGTCTGACTACGGGCGGAGTTTCTTGTGCTGCGGTACAAGGTGGCTTACTCGCCAGTATTATTGCTAATCAAAAAAAACAGGAGCTCGATCAAAAAAAATTAACAAAAAATGATAAAAAAATTGATTCTTTGCGCCAAATTGACCAATTAGACTGGCTGCCTGTGGGGATGTTCTTAGGAGCTAAGCTCGTTTCACACACCCTCCTTGGCTTTTTCTTAGGCCTGCTTGGCTCGGCCCTCACTCTCAACTTAACTACCCAACTGACTTTGCAAGTTTTTACCGCTCTTTTCATGCTCGCCACTGCCATGAATTTTCTTGATGTGCATCCCTTTTTTCGTCGTCTCGCCTTCACTCCGCCCGCTTTCTTTCGCAAGCTCATTAAAAATCAAAGCAAAAGCCAGGCTTTATTTGCCCCAGCTCTTCTAGGCTTGCTTAGTATTTTCATTCCCTGTGGTGTCACTCAAAGCATGGAAGTCCTGGCTGTAAGTAGTGGCAATCCTATTCAGGGGGCTCTAATTATGGCCACTTTTGTTCTTGGGACGACACCAATTTTTGCTGCCCTTGGAATTGCTACTGCCAAACTTACTGAAGCTTGGCAAGTGACATTCAACAAAACTGCTGCTGCACTCTTGATTGCCTTAGCTATTTACAGTATCAACGGCGTTCTCGTCGTCCTTGATTCACCTATTACTATTGGCAAAATTACCGACAAAGTGAGCTGGTTCTTCTCTGATGAGCGTTTCTCTGGGAAAACAAGAGAAAATCAAGCAGTCAAGCAGGTTGGTAACCTGCAAAAAGTGACCATTGATATTCGTAATAATGGCTACTATCCTCAGCGATTCACTGTCAAAAAAGATATTCCTGTCGAACTAACCCTTGCCAGCGGCAAGGTCTATTCCTGTGCCCAAGCTTTTGTCTTTCCCGAGTTTGACATCAGTACTGTCGTCAAAGCCAATTCGAGTCAGACCTACACCTTCACTCCCAAAGAAAAAGGCACATTTACCTTTACCTGCTCAATGGGCATGTACACCGGCGTGATGGAAGTTATTTAATTACAAAAAGAAAGCACAACATGTTCAACCTCTTCAAAAAAAAATCAGTTGCTGGTGAAAAAATCACTTTCAAGCTTTCTGGCTTACACTGTAGCAGCTGTGCTATGTCAATCGATAATGCACTAGAGGAAATTCCAGGCGTATTAGAAACCAACACTAGTTTTGCCAAATCCGAGACTCGCGTTAGTTTTGACCCCACAAAAACCAATCAAGAAGAGCTGAAAAGAGCGATTCAAGGCGCTGGTTATCAAGTGATTTAGCCTATATCTATTCACCCTACTTCAAGATATAATAGCGTCTAGTATTAAGTGTCTTGAGTTGCAAAGCTCAAGAAAGAAGATTTCATTTATGTCAGATCATGACAGCATGGAAAACAAGAAGAAACTCTTCGTCGGTAACTTGCCTTGGAGCATGACCGAAGAGAGTATTCGTGAGTTGTTTTCCGAATTTGGCGAAATCACCCAGGTCAGTTTAATCACTGATAGAATGACCGGCCGTTCTAAGGGTTTCGCTTTTGTAGAATTTGCCGACGAAGCTGCTGCCGCAGCTGCCGCTCAAGGCAGACACGGTTATGTAGTCGAAGAGAGAGAGTTGGTTGTTAATATCGCTCGACCTCGTGAGCCAAGAAACGATCGTTTCCCTCGTAGAGACAACAATCGTTCCTTTGGTGGTGGTAGACCACAAAATAGAGATCGCAGATATTAATCTTTAGATCAAAATTTGAGAAGCGCCGTGAGCAATCAGGCGTTTTTTGTTGTAGAATTACACCACTACTCATGACTTCCAAGCAAACACACGAACACGCAAGCAGACTAAATCCCTCCTGGCGAACCCTCCACTCACAGCCAGATGCGACAAGTCCAAATCCCATAGCAGCCGTGCTTGCAGCAAGCGAGCGCAAAACACAAAATAGAATCGAAGGAGAAGCTGCAAAAAGGCAACTCCACGAAGCAATCACAAAAGAACAAACAGACTCGCTCACGAGAGTTAAAAATCGCAGTTGGCTTGAAGCATTCAGCAAGCAACTTGATCGAGAAAAACAACACCACGGTTTAGCATTGATTGCCATCGACCTTGATAATTTTAAAGAAGTTAATGACGAGCATGGACACACTAAGGGAGATGAAGTACTGAAAAACATCGCTCATTTCTTGAGTGAACATTTTCGAAGTAACGATGAAATTGCTCATCTAGAAGAAGTGGTTCGTCCCGGTGGAGATGAGTTCCTCATTATTTGTTACAACCAAAAAAATGATCAGAATTTTCTTGAACACCTGACGCAAAAAATGCTTGACCTCCAACAACACCCAGACAAACCCAATCCTTTTTCTTTTGGAATTGCACTTTTTGACAAAGATTTAGATCAAACACTTGAGGATACAACCAACCGAGCCGATCAACACATGTATCGTGACAAAAATGAGCGCAAACCATTTACTACAAGATTTATGCAACTACTGAGGCGTGCCTTTGGAATAAAATCGCGTTAAAATCACGCCTTAATTACTATTTTTCTGCTATAATTTCACCGTTCTAACAAAAAGGAGGTGTCGCATAGTGGTCAATTGCACACGCTTGGAAAGCGTGAGCCTCACGGCTTCACGGGTTCGAATCCTGTCACCTCCGCCGAGATTGGACACCGTTCAAAAACGGTCACCTTTTCTTTAAAAAAAGATTGGTAGATCAACACCTCGTTTTTTAGAAATTTGGAGGG
>CAITDX010000014.1 GCA_903891335.1 uncultured bacterium | reverse complement strand
GCCTTCAGAATCATGGCAGCATGTAACGATGCAACTAAGTCATGAGCAACATATTGTATTTACTGGTTCTTTGGATGAGTTGCTCCATAATTCAGTTTCTTTGCAGAAATTGTCAGCTATGACAACACAGTCGTATCTAATTCAGTTTTTTCTACAAACATCTTTATCTGGACTAACAGAGCAAGTAGCTCCTTTTTCACTTCATTTCGATTGGCGTTGGCAACTGAACTGTGATGATAGTACTCAGATCCAAGTGCCTTTGTCAGAAATCAATCACCCTGAGGTTCTTGCAGCAAACTCAGTTTCAAACCCATCTCAGTCCACTGAAGCGTCTTCACAATCAGCTCAAACCCAGTCAGGTTTTAATGTTTGGTGGCTAGTAAGCTTCGGCTTGCTGCTGGTAGTAGTTTTTGTCATAATGAAATTTATCCATGTGGCTAGGTCAAAAAAGAAAACAAACATTCTCGACAAGAATAAGTCGTCTGTTCAAACCGCAAGCAGCGAATCGCTATCGGAGTGAATTATTGCATCCTAAATCATTGTTGGTGATGATTTTGCTTGTGCTGGCAGTTTTTTCGCTGATTAATGCGGTGCGGTTTTTTCCAAGTTTAGCTGATCGAGTGCTTGGGTATAGTTCCAATATTGATGTCAATACGTTGCTTTCAGAAGTGAACGCTCGTCGACAAGAACTTGGGTTAAACCAGGTGGTGCTGAGTGAACAGCTTAATCAAGCAGCGCTAGCCAAAGCCCAGGACATGTTTTCAGATCAATATTGGGCACACGTGGCTCCGGATGGTAAGCAAGCTTGGGATTTCATTAAAGAGGCGAATTATTCATATAAGTACGCAGGTGAAAATCTTGCTCGAGATTTCGACACTAGTAGTCAGGTAGTGCAGGCGTGGATGGATTCACCGTCGCATCGCGAAAACATGGTTAATCCAGACTTTACCAATATGGGTTTAGCGGTGGTAAATGGTAATTTGAAAGGATTTAATACGACCTTAGTTGTGCAGCTTTTTGCAGTACCACAGGCAGCGCAAATTAAATCTGCCAATCGTCAGACGATGACTTTGCCCAAAGCAGCTGAACCAAATTTCAGCGAAGGCGGTCTAGTTGCTGGTCAACGCAAGACGAACAGTGAGTTAATTTTTTCGCCACTCAATGTTACTCGGGCAGTTTTTCTAGTGATCGTGATGTTGATTGTGCTAACCTTGATTTATGATGCCTTGGTCGCAAAAAATCATAAATATAGTCGTCTTGCTGGAGAGAATTTTGCTCATGTAGCAGTGTTTATCACCATTGCTTTCTTGCTTATTTTGTTTAAGGGAGGAATGGTCTTGCCATGAAAAAATTCCTACAACAAAATCAATTTGCCTATTTAATTTTATTTTTACTCTTAGCGCTTTTCGTGATCATGTTTTTGCAATCTTGGCCAAATAGACTTTTACAAAGAACGATTGCTGTAGGTTTTGGAGCAACTTATTTTATTTGGGGAGTCATTACTCATACGAAAAGTAAGCGAATTACTATGGAAGTAGTTTTTGAGTATTTAGGAGTAGCTGCTTTGGCCACACTTCTGATTATTCTGATTACTTTATAACTTGCTTTTAAAAATGGCTCATGGTACCGTGCTTAGTGTTGTGCAAGTTTCTTGGACAACCAGAAAGGCTTTATGGCAAAAGAAATGAAGGGTATTATTTTGGCTGGAGGAGCTGGTACTAGGCTTTATCCTCTGACTAGGGTTACAAGTAAGCAGCTTCTGCCTGTGTACAACAAGCCCATGATCCAGTACCCTCTTGAAACCCTGATGAGGGCTGGCATCAAGGATATTCTTATTATTGTGGCGCCAGATCATGCTGGTGATTTTCTTAAATGCTTGGGGAGCGGTAAAGAATATGGCTGTCATTTCACTTACGAAATTCAAGACAAACCAGAGGGAATTGCTCAAGCCTTTTTAATTGGTCAGGATTTTATCGATCATGACAATGTTACCTTAATTCTTGGCGACAACCTCTATGAAGATGATTTCTCTGAGGCAATTAGTACCTTTCAGTCTGGAGGGAGAATTTTTGCGAAAGAAGTGGCCGATCCACAGCGGTTTGGTGTGGTTGAATTTGACGCCAATAATCGTGCAATTTCAATCGAGGAAAAGCCAAAAGTGCCAAAGTCAAATTATTCAGTCACAGGTTTATATATTTACGACTCGACAGTGGTGGATAAAGTTAAGAATCTTAAGTTTTCTAATCGAGGTGAATTAGAGATTACTGACATCAATAATCTCTATTTGCAGGAAGGTCAACTCGACGTGGCTTTTGTTAAAGGTAAATGGTTTGATACGGGTACTTTTGAGTCGATGCATGAAGCAATTTGTTTTGCTCGCGATCGTCACCTAGCCAAAGCCACTTCCGAGCGGTAAACTTAATAGTACCTATGTTGGAGTTGCTCTTATCTCTGTTTTTATTGTTTTGGAGAATTCCCGTAGTTCATGCGCAAGAGTTAAAAACTGATTTGATTTGGCAAAAAGATCGTTTCGATCAGGAGATAGCAACAGTCAAAGCCACGTATCAGGCACAATTAGAAACATATTTGTATCATGAGAAGCTGTATCGAATTGCGTACGATCAAAATCAGCAGCTACAAACCTTGGTTTCCATAGAAGATTTGACGCAAAAAGGCAAAAATTTAGGTATTTATCGAGATGATGTGCTTATTAGTTATCTTGATTTATTGCGTTTGAAGCTTGTTTCAACTGAAGGTGTTGAATTGAGTTTGAAAGAGCGTTACCTAAATCGACTCGAATCCACCATCACTTATCTTAAAAATCATCAGGAAAATTTGAAAAATCTTTCAAGTCGTGATGAGGTTGCTAATTCTTTAGCAGTTTTTGCTGCAGAACAAGGTGGGGTGGGGAATCTAGCCAATGAAGTACAGGTATTGCTTTCCATTGGCAATATTCAGGCTATTTATGATAAATCAGTGGTGCTTAAAAAAGACATTGATGCCTATTTATTAGCTCGAGATACTGCTGATTTACCAGCAATTGAACGAGCGAGTTTGGAAACTGGCCGTAGTTTGGATGCTGCGAAACTCAAGCTTGATGCCTTTTGGAATGACATTATCAATCGTGGACAAGGGAATTGGTATATTGCCAAAATTTATGATGAGCTTCCAAAGACTCTCAATCCAATTTATGTGAACTTATCGCAATCACTTTCGTATTTAAATGAATTATTAAGCCTATGATTTGGAGAAACGAAGCAAGTCAAGCCAATCAAACTGAATTTGTCGACCAAGTACCGATTCTGGAACGGCGTGGACATCAGTCACTCAATTGGCAAACAGTGCGTAAAAACAAGAATTTATGGCCATTTTATGTGTTGATTGGTTTGACGCTAGTTATTGGTTCCTTGTTATTTTTGAAAGCATTGCTGAGTCGTCCGGCTCCTCAAAGCCAAGTTGTAATTCCCAAAAGCGAAAGCCCTGAATTGACGCCACTAAATCAGCGGGTAAATGCCCTGCGGCAAGAGCTTAAAGAAAATGACCCAACCAAGCAATCAGCTCCTTTTCCTCAGGTTGATTTGCAATTTAATATCTATTAGAATGCCCTCATGTCAATTCATCGTAGTTCATACTTAGAAAAATTTGAAAAAGCACTTACTCATGGTCAAGAAAGTTTTGCCACTCTACGGACTGGTCGAGCGAGCGCTCAATTGCTTGATGGTGTGTTTGTCGAAGCGTATAGCACAAGAATGGCTCTTCACGAAGTTGCCTCAATTTCTGCTCCAGATACTCAACTGCTTGTGGTTAAGCCTTGGGATAAGAGCTTGCTTGGGCAAATTGAGAAAGCAATTCAAATTGCTGAACTTAATCTCAACCCAATTATTGATGGCGAGATTATTCGCATCGTAGTACCTGCTTTGACCCAGGAGAGAAGACAAGAGATGGTTAAGTCACTTCATCAAAAAGAAGAGGAAGTTAAAGTTATGATGCGTAATATTCGTTCTGATGTGCGTCGTGATATTGAGAAACAAGAAGGTATGGCTGGCATTAGTGAAGATGATATTAAAGCAGAAGTGGCAGAGTTAGATGAGGTGGTGAAGGAATATAGTGCTAAGTTAGAGGAAGTGGTTGCAACAAAAGAGCGTGAGCTGATGAGTATTTAGGTAAAAAAGAGTGTATGGAAGCAGTTATTTTTATTGTCATTCTTTCTTTTTTGGTGATTTTACATGAATTTGGTCATTTTTTGGCAGCCCGTCGAAATGGAGTATCAGTTAAAGAATTTGGCTTGGGATATCCTCCTCGTTTAGCCACTCTTTTCACTTGGAAAAAAACCATTTTTTCTCTCAACGCTATTCCTTTTGGTGGTTTTGTGCAAATGGAGGGAGAGGATGGACCAGAATCCTCAGCTAATGAGGCAACTAAACCAGAAACGAGTTCCTTCTATCAGAAGTCGATGCGAGCTAGACTTGAAATTTTGTTAGCCGGAGTTTTTTTTAATATTGTGTTTGGTGTTTTGGCTCTGGCAATTGTTTTTTCACAATTGGGAATTCCTATTCCACTCACAAACCAGGTACGTATTGCAGAGGTAATCTCGGAGTCACCTGCATCACAAGCTGGTTTGCAAGATAATACTGCTATTGTTGCGTTGCAGATCGATAATAATTGGATTGAAGTGAACACAATCAGTAAGGTCCAGGAATTAGTTGCAGCTAATCTTGGCAAAACAATTGGTGTCAAAACAACTTTAGCCTGTCAAGACGAGCGCTGTCCCAATGAATTTACTGAACACAGTGTTTATTTACGCTCTGCAGCCGAAATCCCTACGGGTCAAGGGTCGATGGGAGTGGTTTTTACCGAAACACTCTTCAAACACTATCCTTGGTATCTAATGCCATGGAAAACCATATCTGAGGCCTTTCAACAATCAATGGCGTTAGCAACTCTGATACTTCAAGCACTTGGTCAATTAGTGGTTGATATAGTGGCTGGTAGAGGGGTAACGCAAGAGATTGCGGGTCCAATTGGTATTGTTGATCAAGCTGCTACCTATGGATTTTTTGATGGAGGTTGGCTGAGTGTACTTAATTTTGCTGCGTTACTTTCCATTAATTTAGCGGTAATGAATTTATTGCCAATTCCTGCCTTAGATGGGGGTCGGGCAGTGTTGGTGATTATGGAAAAATTTATTAAGCGCAGTAAGCTCGATTCAGCAGCCTACTATCTCAACTATTTTGGCTATCTGTCTTTGTTGGCCTTGATGGTAATTGTTTCTTTTAATGACATTATTAATTTATTCAAATGAGTGCTATGGCAAAAAAACGTACCAAAAAAGATAAACAAAAAGCTGAGCTACGTAAGCGTCGATTTCAAACTGTGCAGACAAAAAGTAGTGACGATGTGCAACAAACAAATGTGCGTGTAGAAAAACTAAATTTGCCACTCATCTCTCAAGCTAATCATGATCTAATTAGACAAGATTTACGCAAAACATTAGCAATTACTTTATTTATTTTACTGGTTTTGTTCACCATCGCTTTATTATATACTTGAAACCTAGTGAATTTTCTGCAGAGAAAGGATGAATGTCAAAAAAGAATCTTATTATTGCTCTTGTACTCTATATAGCGAGTGCTGGTCTGTCTTTCGCCGTATTTTCATATACTGCCAAAAGTGAGGTTTTGGCTGATAAAAATAACCCAGCAGGTGCTGCTGACCCAGAGACAACTCTTCTCAGTAGTCTATTGACTATCGACCCAAGTGAACCTCGTGATCAAGCATGTCCTCTGAATGGTGCATATTACACCATGACAGAGAAAAATGCCTGGGAGACCCGTCGCCCCTTGTTTGTGATGATTGAAAATACTCCTGATTCCCGACCACAATCTGGCTTGAGTCGTGCTGATCTGGTTTTTGAAGCCGTAGCTGAGGGTGGTGTAACTCGATTTGGAGCTCTTTTTTATTGTGGAGCTCAGGTGAGCGACTTGACCTTGGCACCAATTCGCTCTGCTCGAACCTATTTTATTGATTGGGCTTCTGGTTTTAATTTACCGATGTACGTCCATGTTGGTGGTGCAAATGTACCCGGACCAACTGATGCCCTTGGTCAAATTCGAGAATATGGTTGGGAAGGAAAAACTGACATTAACCAATTTTCGGTTGGGTATCCTACCTTTGTACGTAACTACAATCGTATTCCTGGCAAAGAAATTGCCACAGAGCATACCATGGAAACCACCACTGAAGCATTGTGGAAAGTTGCTGCATCTCGCGGTTGGACCAATATGACTCCACAGATGGTAGTTGGTCGACAAACTATTCCTGCTGCTACTTGGCAGAGCAACTACAAGGGTTTTATGTTTGAGGCAGAGAGTCAATCTGCTGGTTCTACCAAACAAATTAGCTATGACTTCTGGAGTGGTTATGAACAATATGCAGTGGCTTGGGAATATGACGAAGCAACTGATGCGTACAAACGCAAAGTCGGCGGTGAGGTTCATCTTGATATGAACAATGATGAGCAGATTGCAAGTAAAAATGTTGTTATTCTTTTCACTACCGAAAAAGGACCAATTAATGAGAAAAAGCACATGCTCTATGGCACCACTGGTCGTGGTAAGGCTTTAATCTTTAAGCATGGTCAGGCTCCGATTGAGGCCAATTGGGTAAAAAAGGATCGTGAGGCAGAGTTACAGTTTGTTGACATTCGAGGCAAGGATATTGAATTTGCCCGAGGACAAATCTGGATCTCAGTTTTGGCAAATGATTCTGAAGTGACATACTAATTTCAGAAACTAGTCTAGCAACTTAGAGAGTCGACGAGTTATAATTACCTTATGACTCGTCGATTTATTTTTTCTCTTTTATTTTTTTTAGTTGCAGTGGTGGTTTTTACTCAGCCAACTCAGGCTGCTAGTCTTGGAGCTGATGCGTATTGTGACCACCCCGCTTCATATCGATTTCGTTTTAATGATCAAGATGTCTCAATTGAGCATTGTGGCCGTACAGATAAAGGAGTTCTGGATTATACCGTGACGAGCCCAGAAAGTGGTAAATTAATGCTCTATCACAATGCTCCTCGAACTACAGTGCGTCTGAAGGTAAATGGAAAAAGCTACACTGAGGTAGTTGAAGGTAATGGTGTATGGCGCAGTGAGATTATGGTGAAGAAAGGTGATAAAATTTCTCTTCTGGCCGATATGGGAGATCGACCATATTCTGGTTGGATTAGTCCACAGAATCAGCAGTGCAATGGCTTCTTCGGTGCGGGTGCAAGTGACGTATCCGATCTCTACAAGGCTATTTCCAATGATGGTTCGAAGCTCGTTTCCGCTCAATGTTGGGGTGATGGATACGCCCATGAACGCTTGCTAAAAGAAAGTCGCAGTCAAGGATTGGTGACAGTTTCCTGTAGTGGTTCTGCCAAGGACTGTCACGATGTGCTGATTGAAGATATGGATTTCAATGATGGAGCTTTTTTCTTGGCAGTTGATCCAAAGATTGCTCATGCAAGTGTATGTGAAGATTTGAAAATTGTGCGAGGTAATAACGCTAAAGTGCCCGCTAAAGTTAGTTTTTCGGCAGTTGCAACCGATAATCTAGGTTCCATTCAGATGTATCGGTTCTTATTTGGTGATGGCAGCAAACTTGAAACTGAACATGCAGAAGTTGACCACACTTATGAAAGCTCAGGTAAATTTGAAGCAGTGCTAGAGGTTAAGGACAGTAAGGGAAATTGGATTAAGAGCGAGGCCTGCGAAGCAAGTGTTAGGGTCGCTCCTGTAAATATTGAAAGTCATCGGAGTTCTTGTTCTTATCTGAATATTGTTTCTGGACAGAATACTCAGGCCCCTGCTGTGCTTAAGTTTAAAGTTGCTGGTTTTGACAATAAGGGTGATATTAAGGCATATCGTGTTGACTTTGGAGATGGTCAACAAACTGAGTCGAGTGGGACCACTTTTGAACACCGTTATGACAAGCCAGGGACCTACAAAGTAAAGGCCGAAATTAAAGACTCAACTGATCAATGGCGCAGCGATGATGATTGTATGCAGACAGTCTATGTGAGCACACAACCAATTACTTCTCAACCAAGTACTGGCACACCAACTTGGTTAACTATTGCAGGCTTGACGGGGGGAGCTTTGGCTTTTGCCTATCCTTTTATTGGAGGGACGAAGCGCATGAACAAAGCACTACACGCCAGTAAGAAAAAAAGGTAAATCGAGTAGATGCGAAAATTTTTTCCGAGCATAGTTTTACTTGGTTTTGTCATGTTCTTGTTTTGGTTGTTGATTGTTTTTGTTCCCGTTCTTTTTGTGGAAGTGAAGTACCAGCTCAAGCAAGCATTTGCCAATCTTGGTTTTACGACCAGTGGTTCTTTTTTTAAGCCAAATACAGAAAATTTCACAATTATTGGTAATACTTCCAAAAATAAAGAATATGGAATTATTGTGCCCAAACTTGGTTTGGATGAGAAAGTAATTTTTAATGTGGATCCAAATGATGAGAATCAATATCGTCAAGCCCTTAAAGAAGGGATAGCTCATGCCTCAAGTACCAAATATCCTGATGAAAATGGCTTGGGTTACTACTTTGCACACTCATCCAGTCCCGATTTTAAAGTTCAATATAACGCAGTTTTTTATTTACTCAATAAACTAGAAGCAGGTGATGATATCTATATTTGGCATGATTACAAGCGCTATCGCTATGTGGTAACCGAAAAAAGAATCAATCGACCAGATGATGTGGCTTTCTTATATGATCACTATGAAGGTGAGAACATTGTTTTACAGACTTGTTGGCCTCCTGGAACTACCAAAGAACGATTGCTTGTTTTTG
Source organism: uncultured bacterium (assembly GCA_903891335.1). Taxonomy (GTDB): domain Bacteria; phylum Patescibacteriota; class Microgenomatia; order UBA1400; family PJMF01; genus UBA1364. The sequence goes on along the minus strand of CAITDX010000014.1, from coordinate 7,097 downwards.
CAACTCGGGTCAAAAAATAAACGACTTGCTTTTAAGTACTTTTTTGCTACCATGTAATTGAGTACAAATTTGTTTCATTATTAAGTGGGCAAAAAGTTTTTATCTTATGGCAGACCTCAGCGACCTTCTCATTTCCAAAGTTAGAGTCAAAATGCTCTCTTTATTTTTTTCGATGCCTTCAGAAATGTTTTACGTTCGTGAAATTACGCGTTTAGTTAAAGAGGAGATTAATGCCGTCAGAAGAGAACTTGACCGTATGCTTGAAGCTGGTTTATTGCGAAGTGAGCAGCGAGCCAACAGGCTTTATTATCAGCTCAACCAGAAATACCTCTTTTTTCAAGAGTTACAGCGCATGGTGATTAAAACTACTGGTCTTGGCAAAAAGATTCGTAAAATGAGTCGTAAACTAGGGGAAGTTAATTATGTTATGTTTAGTGGTGGATTTTTGAATAGAGCCAAGATTAATAAAGACGAACTCGATCTTCTAGTTATTGGCGAAATTGTTTTGCCAGAATTGGAAGCCTTGATCAAGGCAGAGGAAAAAGAATTTGGTCGAGAAATTAATTATGCAGTTTTAGCGAAAGAGGAATTCGAATTTCGTAAAGCACGTCGTGATCCTTTTATTATGGAAGTTATGTATGGGGTAAAAGTCATGGTGATTGGCGATGAAGCCGAATTTTGTCACCGAGAATTACCGAGCATCTAATTAGTGAAGAATCTTATGCGACAACATTCATTATTTCGACCGTTGTTTTTAGTTTTAGTATTGACGCTTGCAGCAGCATTCATTGCCTTGCCAGACCAGATTTTTACTTGGTCTAAGCCAAAAATTGATTTTTATGTATTTGGCAAGCATTTTTATAAGGATTACCAACTCAAGCAAGGTCTTGATATTCAGGGGGGCATGCAAGTGACTTTGGAAGCCAATATGAGTCAAATTGCCGCAGCCGACAGAGAAGTTGCTTTGGAAGCAGCTCGAGAAGTGATTGCCCGCAGAATTGATCTATATGGTATTAGTGAATCAGTGATTCAGACCGCTCAAAAAGATGATCAATATCGCTTGATTGTGGAGTTACCTGGTGTTTTTGACGCTAATCAAGCTCTTTCATTGGTAGGACAAACAGCACTGTTGGAGTTCAAATTACAAAACCAACTTGATGAGTCTGTCCTATTAGAAGCAACTGCTTCACCACAAATTTGGCTTGACTCTTTTGTTTCAACGGGGCTGACTGGTGCCTCATTGCAGAGAGCGCAGGCTCAACTTGACCCACAAACTTCCAAGCCAATTATCGCTTTGGAAATGAATGAGTCTGGTCGTGAATTATTTGCTTCAATTACCAAGGAAAATGTTGATCAAGTTTTAGCAGTTTTTATTGATGGTATGCCGATTATGACTCCCATCATTTCATCACCAATTCTTGATGGCCGCGCAGTTATTAGCGGTGATTTTACCATTGAAGAAGCCAAGAACTTAGCAATTCAACTTAATGCAGGAGCTTTGCCTGTTGAAATTAAAGTTCTTGAGCAAAAAAATATTGGCGCAAGTTTGGGAGAAGCTTCGATCAATCAGAGTATTAAGGCTGGTTTGATTGGCTTGGCTTTGGTGTTGGCATTTATGGTGTTGTACTATGGTTGGTTGGGGGCAGTGGCTGGTGTCTCACTGCTTATTTATGCAACTTTGACGATTGCTCTTTATAAAGTCTTTGGGGTGGTGCTTACGTTACCAGGTGTAGCCGGTATGATTTTGACCATTGGTATGGCAGTTGATTCAAATATCCTTACTTTTGAACGAATGAAAGAAGAGTTGCGCGCAGGTCAGCCACTTTTGAGGGCGCTCGAATTGGGTTTTGGTAGAGCTTGGGATAGCATCAAGGATGCCAACCTTGCCTCGATTTTTACCGCGCTGGTACTTATTAATCCACTTAATCTTAGTTTTTTAAGTACGAGTGGTTTAGTTAAGGGATTTGGTTTAACTTTTTTAATTGGAACTTTACTAAGTCTTTTTACAGGAGTTTTTATTAGCCGTTTATTGCTTCGAGCAGTGGCAAGAATTTTGGTTAGAGGAAAAAAACAATGAATCTAATGCGCTATCAAAAATTATTTTTTACGATTTCTTTATTTTTTTTGATTCCAGGATTTTTATCCTTGGTTTTTGTTGGACTTAAGCCGGCAATTGATTTTACCGGTGGTTCTTTGTTGGAATTACAGTTTGCTGATCAAGAAAATGGTTTAAGCCAAGAGCAAGTTACGGAAATTCGTGACATTTTACGTGAGGAATATGATTTCAGTGTCGTACAGAGTGCCGGTGGGGATCGCTTAGTACTGAAAGGCAAAGAACTTGATAATCAACAAAAAGATGAATTAATTAGTGATTTGTCTGCTTTGTATGGTCAAGTTGGGATTCTCCGTTTTGAAACAGTTGGTCCTATTTTGGGTAAAGAACTAATTCAAAAGACGATTGTGGCAGTCATAGTGGTGGCGACGGTAATTACTTTGTATGTTTGGCGGCAATTTAAAGATTTGAAGTATGGTATTTGCGCTATTTTAGCAATGCTACATGATTCTCTCTTTTTGCTTGGATCATTTAGTTTGCTCGGATTCTTTTTTGGAGTAGAAGTTGATTTATTATTTGTGACTGCATTGCTGACAACGATGTCGTTTTCGATTCACGACACCATCGTCGTGTACGATCGTATTCGTGAGCTAGGTCGTAAAAACCCTCGAGCTTCCTTTGCCCAAATTGCCAACGAAGCTGTTGTGGTGACTCTGAGTCGTTCAATTAATAACTCGATGACAATTATTATTATGTTGTTGAGCTTAGTAGTTATTGGTGGAGAAACCATTCGTTGGTTTGCAGTAGCACTGCTTTTGGGGGCGATTACTGGTACGTATTCTAGTCCGTTTACCGCCGTACCCTTATTATTACTTTTTTCTCAACCAAAAAAGAATTAGGATTCCTCAAGTATTGTTTTGGCTATTTCAAGCAAGGTATTTTTTTCGTTACTTGTCGGGTCCTCTAATACTTTTTCCAAAAGGTGATTGAGGATTTTTCCAATAAGAGGACTTGGTTTTAAATGCAGTTCTTCCATCAAATCAGTGCCATCAACTGCCAGATCATCAAGTCCCATGGGTTGATTAAGCTGTTCAATAATACGCTGCTTCATTTCTTCCAGTCGCCAACTCGTTTTTTTGGCTCCTGAACCAAGTCGATCGCCTTCACGCAAATCAAGGATGTCGTCAATGTTTTCAAAACCAACTCGTTTGATAAAACGGCGAATTGAGGCATCGGAATGCTCTGGCTGGTAGTGAAACATGTGATAACGAACCAAAATAAAAATGCGATCGATGTCTTTTTTAGAAAGACGGAGACGGGCCGCAATTTTACTGGCAATTCGTGAGCCAATGATATCGTGATTGTAAAAAGTAATTTGATTATTTTCTTCTTTATAGCTTTGAGGTTTACCAATGTCATGTAAGAGTGTTGCTAGTCGAACGATTGGATCTGTGCTAGGGCAGTGACGGAGAGCATCAATACTGTGTGTCCACACATCACTCACATGATGACCACGTTGTTGCATACCGGCGCCAGCGTATAGCTCAGGAATAATTTTCTTAAGTAAATTGGTTTGGTCTAGTAGCTCAATACCTCGAGCAGGATCATTGCTTGCCAAGATTTTAAATAATTCGTCTCGAATCCTTTCAAAACTAACAAAGGCAAGGGAATCGTGGTGATACTTGATCGCGAAGTATGTATCAGTTTCAATATCCATTTCTAATTGCACTGCAAGTCTAACTGCGCGCAACATTCGCAATGCATCTTCAGCAAAGCGGTCGTTGGGGTTACCAACCGTGCGGATAATTCTTTTCTGCAGATCGTCTTTGCCGTGGTGTTGGTCGATAAGCGTGTAGTTATCAACTTCAAGAAGATAATTTGATTCAAGCTGCTTTTTTGAAAAAATTGAATCAAGAAAACTGTGATCAACTTCAATGGCTAATGCGTTGATAGTAAAATCCCTTCTGGTTAGATCTTCAGTAAGGCTAGAGCCAAAAGCAACCGTCTCAGGTCGACGATGATCGAGATATTGGCCATCGCTGCGATAAGTGGTGATTTCAAAAGGCGGGAAGTTTAGAGCAGAGGAAGCTTGCGACTGATCCTGCAAATTGGCTGCTTTTGTTTTTAGTGAGTGATGGATTTTTTTTGCATTTTGTAAATCAATGATGCGATTAGTTTTCGTGGTTTTAATTTTATGGAGGCTGAGATTGGCAGTAGGGAGTTGATGGGTTTGACTGAGTTGTTTCAGGAGATTTTCTAGAGTTATGCTGACAGTACCAAACTTATTCTCATAAAAACTTTCTGTAAAAATTTGTTGAATCGCAGCAGGGGAGGCATCAGTTGTAAAATCATAATCTTCAATATCCTCTAAACTTTTACCCATAGCCAAATCGCGAACTGCTCCACCAACTAGATAGGCTTGATGACCAGCCTTTTGTAATTGGTAGGCGATGTAGGCAACTTCAAATGGTAAATTCAGAGTCATGGCTTTATTATAAGGGTATTCACATGAAATGGCAGCTACAATCATCACAAACAATCAACACACTTGAAGACTTAAAGAAAATTTTGTTGCAGAATCGACAAATTACCGATGAGGCTGCTTTTTTTTCTCCTCCTCATCCACAAAAATATTCTTTAGATGAGCTGGGTTTTGATCAGGAAGCAGCTGGCAGCATCAAAAAACGCCTGCAAATTGCTCTAGAGCATAAAGAAAAAATTGTTGTTTTTGGAGACTATGATGCAGATGGGATTACAGCCACCGCTGTGTTATGGCAGGCACTCCATGCACTTGGTCATCGTGTTTATCCTTTTATTCCACATCGGTTGAAACATGGTTATGGACTCTCTATCAAAGCATTGGCGGATGTTTTTACACTCCATCAAGATGTGAGTTTAATTGTCACAGTTGATAATGGCATCGTTGCTCATCAAGCTCTCGACTATTTAGCAAGTAAAAAAATTGATGTGATTATTACTGATCACCATCAAAAAGACGGGCGGTTACCACAGGCACTTGCTGTTTTTCATAGCCCATTAGTGTGTGGTTGTGGAGTGGCTTGGTTTCTGAGTCGTGAATTGGGCCTTGAGGAATCAAAATTGAATGAACTTTTATCGTTGGTAGCAATTGCAACGGTGACTGATTTAATGCCTATTATTGGGGTTAACAGGAGTATTTTGACTCATGGCTTGCAGCAACTGCGTCAGAGTCAACAACTTGGTTTGCGTGCTTTAGTGCAAGCAGCTGGTATTGAGCAAAATCGGCTTGATGCACATACGCTGGGTTATCAGTTGGGGCCAAGAATAAATGCAATGGGACGTTTAGCTGATGGGATGGATGCCTTGCGACTGCTTTGCACCAATAATGTAGCCACAGCGACAAAGCTTAGTCATGTATTGCAACAAACCAATAGCGATCGTCAGAATTTAACCACAGAATTGGTGGTGGCAGCGGAATCAGTAGTTCAGTCAGAGTTGGAGGAAAAGCTTATTTTTCTCGCATCTCCAGACTACCATGAGGGAATTATTGGTTTAATTGCTGGTAAGATGACAGAGAAATTTGCTAAACCAAGTATTGTCTTAAGTGTTGGAGAAAAAGTAAGTAAGGCCTCAGCTCGTTCTTTGCCAGGATTTAACATTACTGAATTTATTCGATTATTTCATCAAGAACTCTTGGAGATGGGAGGACATCCGCTAGCAGCTGGATTTGCTGTAGCATCAGATAAAATTGAGAGGCTCAAGCAGGTTATGCAGGTACGAGCCAAGGAAATGCTACGAGATGTATTGTTAGAAAAAACTTTAGTAATTGATGCGCCAATAAGTCACAGTCTAGTTTCTTTAATTACTGCCACAATGATTGAGTCTTTTGCTCCGTTTGGCTTAGGCAATGCGCAGCCAAATTTTCTAATCAAAGATGTGCAGTTGAAAAACTATCGTTTTCTTGGAGTTAATCAGCAACATTTGAAAATGACCGTACTAATTGGCGCAGAAGAATTGCCGGTTTTAGCTTGGTCGGGAACATCATTGCTTGAGGAAATTGCGATAAATGATCGCTTCGATTTAGTGTGTCAGTTGCAGGTTAATGAATATAGAGGCAAAGCAAATCTACAGCTAGTTTATAAAGACCTACAAAAAACCCGCATCTAGATGATGCGGGTTTTTGACAGTGATTTTTAGATCACAAGCTATTTTTTATAAGTGATTGGCTAAAAGCGCTTCAACCTGTTCGAGAGGTAATGCCCCTGGAATCAGATCATAACCACCTTTTTTGCTAACAATAATAGTACCTGGGGTACCGGTTACACCAGCTTTGGAACCACCAGCCTGAGAATCTTTGACTTTTTGAGCCATTTCTTTATTATCGATACAGGCTTTGACTGAGGATGGGTTTGCGCCAGCTTTTGTAGCCAGGTCAACCATCATATCAGTGGTGACTTTTTTGGCAGCTGCATCGGTGCCATAAATGGAACCATCACCCATGGCTTCATAGACACTGTCTGTGAATTTCCAAAAGGCTCCAGCTCCACCATATGCAGCCACACATTCACTGGCTTCAGCTAAAGGCTGGGCATTGGGGTGGAACGAGAGTGGGAAGTGACGGTATACCCAAGCAATGTCATCACCATATTTTTCCATGAGATCAAGCATGGTTGGATGAAAACGATTACAGAAAGGACACTCAAAATCTGAGTATTCAATCAAGACAACTTTAGCGTCCTTATTACCACGATAGTGATCTTTTTCTGGATCAAAGGCTGGCACCTGCTTAAGTTTCTCTTTAGCGGCGGCGGCAGCAGCTTCATCGGCAGCAGCTTGGTTGTCAGCAACCATAGTGCCACTCTTGAGTATGCGATTTTCTGTCCATAGTGAGCCACTTAGGAAACCAAGAACGAAGGCGAGCACAAGAATTATGATTAAAGAAAAATTAGCATTCACAAAACTACTAAACGCATCAAAAGAAAATCGATTGACAGCAGGAGCAGTTTTGGGAACTGATTTAGTTGGGGCTTTTTTAGCCATATTACCTTTCTTACTATTTTTATAT
>CAITDX010000013.1 GCA_903891335.1 uncultured bacterium | reverse complement strand
TTTTGATGAAAATATTGGCGGTCGGTATGGCAATTCACATCTAGCCGTTGGTAAGGCCTACAAAGATTGTTTCCGGGGTGATCCAAGTCAGGTGAAGCCAGAAGAATGGGTGGCGATGGGTTTCAATGATAGTGCTGAGCACACTGATATGGTTACTACCACTGATCGCACCATTACTGCAGTGCTGGGAGATGGGAGAGAAGTGTTGATTTACCAAGACGGTCAATTTGTGCTCTAATAGAAGCATGATTGAAATCACGCCAGCAGCCCAAACCCCAGCTCCACAGTCTCCGGAGTCATCTAATGATCCTGAGAAGCCCTTGATGATTACCCCTGAGCCAGGAGCGCCATCAATGGTGTCATCATCTACTCTAGCTACTCCAACCCGTTCAGTTCGTTGGTGGATAGTTGCGGTAGCAGTGCTGATGGTTGGACTTGGTTTGGTGTATGCGTATCAGCAGCGTCAAACTCAAAACGCTGGTCAAATGGTGCTTGATGACAGCGCTTCACCTAGTGGTCAGCAAAACCAAACAACGAGTACACCTAGTGCGACTGCCACGCCAGCATACAATCGCCAAGAACTCTTGCTGACGACACAGGTAGATGAAAAAGGCGATGGGAGTAAGGTGAGTTATGAGCATTGGTTGCTTAATTTAGCCGGTGGTCAAAAAACCAAACTTGATCTGCCCGATTCCTTTGTCGCCTATAAACACCCTGATTCGCCATTGGTGTTTTTTACTAAAACAACAAGTGAAAACAGCATTTTTGTTAAAAACATTGTGACTGAAGAAGTGAAGGAGTATCAGGTCATCACTCATCCACAAGCTGATGTGAATGAAGGGGTGACAATTAGTGATCTTAAAAGCATTGCTCCTGACGGTTCTTTGGTAATTTATAGCACCTTTTTTTCCATACCTTGTCCGCCAGTAAGCGTCCCACCTGATTTTCAAGGTGGTTTTGGTCCCTGTATGCCTGATCTCGATCCGAGCTTGCCGATGGGTTACTATCTCTATGATGTAGCCAATAAAACGAACACCTATCTTGGTGCTTCAGTGTTGGTGTCAACTTGGGATTTGGCTGGTCAGAAGCTCTACTTTAATGACATTGACAGTAATCGAGGTCTTAAGTTGCTTGATTTGAAAACTAAACAAATTACCATCTTTGACGAAGCCAAAACCTTTGGTTATGGAGCCTATCCTGTGCTTGGTAAGAATTTGATACTTAAAATCGAGGGAGAAACTGGCAATGCGGCTGGCGAATCATCGAGTGTGGCGCTGAGTTTGACTAATTTGCAAACGGGTGACAAGCAAACTATCGATAGTGGTCGGTGGGCAGATATTCAACCATTTGCTTCGGTTGCTCCCGATGAAAGCGTGTTTTTATATCAGCGCACTAAGCTCGATGCTCAAGGCAGAGCGATTGGTAGTTTGCATGTCTATGATTTCACAACCAGTGAAACGCGCCGACTTACTCCTGACGATAGTTTTTATTATAGTATCCATGGCTATTGGAGTAATGCAGGGACATTTATCACGACAAGACAGTTTGTGGGTGATGGAGATCGACATACGAGTTTAGTGCAAATTCGCTTGAGTGATGGGCTAATTACGCCTATTTTTGAAGACGTGTTTCGGTTTACGCAAAATTAAAAGTGTTACAATACGCCCTAGCATGATTATTAACTCCGATCACCAATTGGCCAAATACCAAGCAGTTGCCAAACTCTCAACCGAGATCCTCTGGCAGCTTTACCAGGCAACCGCTGTGGGTACCACTCCTCTTGCGATTGATGCTTTGGCAGAGAAGTTGGTGCGTCAGCATGGTTGTACGCCTGCATTTCTGGGAGTGGGTAGTAAAAAAAATCCTTATCGCTACACCACCTGCATCGGTGTGAATGACACGGTGGTCCATGGTATTCCTACGGCCGCAATCCTTCAAAGCGGCGATGTGGTCAAAGTTGACTTTGGCCTGATTTCTCCAGAAGGATTCTATACTGACCACTGCTTCACCAAGATTGTGGGTGAGCCAAGCGCAGAGGATTTGCGTTTACTCAAGGTGGCTCGTCAGGGAGTGGCTCAAGCTGCTCGTTTGGCTGTTGCCGGCAAGCAAGTGGGAGATCTTGGTTTTGCGATGCAACAGAGTGCCGAAGCTGCTGGTTTTAGCACGGTCAAAGAATTGGTTGGGCATGGGATTGGTTTCACCATGCATGATGAGCCGCAGATTCCTGCCTGGGGGACGCCCAAAAAAGGCCTGACACTTAAGCGTGGTCAAGTGCTGTGTGTCGAATCACAGGTGATCGCTAGTCCTGATGATGGCGTGTATTTGGATGATGATGGTTGGACGATTAAATCGAGCACTGGTGCCAAAGCGGCGATGTTTGAGTGTATGGTGGTGGTGGGCGAGAAGAAGCCAGTGATATTGACCTCCAATTTGGATTGGCCACTGTATTAGCTGTTTGTTTAGGTCTACAATTATTTTCATGAAAAGATTCTTTGTGTGTGTCATGCTTTTATTTGCTGCGTTTTTGGTGAGTGCATCGCCAGCTTGGGCAGACAGCAACGCAGTGCTTCTACTGACCACTGAGAACAATCAAGTGGTGGAGGGCAATACGGTTTACTACGACTTGGTTTTGAATTCACTGGGCAATCAAATCAATGAAATTGACGTCCAGTTTCTAATTAGAGGTCAATTTGACCGTCAAAGTATGACATTTAACCTTCATCCGCAGCATGCACAAATGGTGGCGGTTTCTAGTCCGATGACTTTGGTTGAGTATCAGCCGATTTATGAGAATGCCGATGGCATGCGGGTGCGGGTAGTGTTGAAGGCAGGTAGTAAGCCTTTCAATGAGGGTTCGGGAGCGATTCCAGTCTTTCGAGTGGGCCTGAAAACTACCGGGGCGGGAGAGGTGCGCGGCTACATCGATGCAAGTCACTCATATGTGCGCTACGCTGACACAGCTAAAAATGATTATGACAACTATACACCAGAGTCAAGGGCGCGAATTATTAGTATTTTGAGTAGTGGTAGACCTATTTCGCTCAGTCCAAGCCCAACCAGCACTCCAACCAGTTTGCCTACTCCAACTCCTCAGGTGACCACGAGTGCCACTCCAACGCCGACTCCAACTTCAGTGTATGACCAAGAATTTCAACGAGTCAATCAAGAGTTGACAACCCTCAAAAACGAAGTCGCTGCTCAAGAAGAACGGATTTCCTTTTTGGAGCGAGTGATGCAGAAGCTGCGGAGTTTCTTCGCAAGGCTATTTGCTCGAGAAGAAGTGGTTTAAACTTGGTGGTCTAGGCTTGATTGCGTGAGGAGGAGGGGGTGTTATCCTGGTTCCACAGATTGTTGTCAACTATATCAAAAGATATCCAAAACGATCAACTAAGGTTTTGCTGATCTGGTGAAGGCACTTGACTTCTAGCTTGTCAAGGTGTATAATTATACACTTATGACCGACGCAGCGATCAAGAAAATCCCCAAAAGTTTAACTGAAGACATTAAGCAACTCTTTAAGATGGCTAGTTCTCGAGGGTTTGTGACTCAGGATGAGATCTTGGATGTGTTTGTGGAGCCGGAGATTTATGTCGATGAACTCGATGATCTCTACGATCGTTTTTTCAAGAAAAATATTGATATTTTTGAATCAGTGTCCAAAGATGAGACGGCTGGCGATGAGGATGTCCTCAAGCAAGAGTTGGACGTCTTGGCTAGTTTAGGCAGCGTCGGAGTGTCTGATCCAGTGCGCATGTACCTCAAGGAAATTGGTCGGATTCCTTTACTGAATCGTGAAGATGAAATTCGCCTAGCCCAAGAAGTTGAGGCCGGCAGCGACAAAGCCAAAAAAGGCTTGATCGATGCTAACTTGCGCTTGGTGGTTTCCATCGCCAAGAAATACATTGGTCGCGGCATGACCTTCTTGGATTTGATTCAGGAGGGTAATAAAGGCCTGATTCGGGCAGTTGAAAAATATGACTGGACCAAGGGATTCAAGTTTTCGACCTACGCCACTTGGTGGATTCGTCAAGCCATCACTCGTTCGATTGCTGATCAAGCTCGGACGATTCGTATTCCGGTGCACATGGTCGAGACGATCAATAAACTGATGCGGACTTCGCGTCGTTTGATGCAAGACTTGGGTCGCGAGCCCACTCCTGAGGAAATTGGTGAAAAGATGGATCTCGAGCCAGAGAAGGTGCGGGAGATTCTCAAGATTTCTCAAAATACGACTTCACTAGAAACGCCAGTGGGTGATGGTGAAGATGATAGCACCTTGGGTGATTTTATCGCTGATGAGAAACAAGATAGTCCCTACGATACGACCAGTAAGCAGATGCTTTCGGAAAATGTCGAAGAAGTGCTGCGAGCGCTGTCCGATCGTGAGGCGAAGGTGCTACGAATGCGCTTTGGTTTGGCTGGCAATCGCACTATGACGCTGGAGGAAGTTGGTAAAGAATTTGGTGTGACTCGTGAGCGTATTCGTCAGATTGAGGCGAAAGCTTTGCGGAAGTTGAAACATCCCAGTAAGCGCAAAAAACTGCAAGATTTTTTGGAGTAGCTGACTATGTTTAGGGGTGAGATGTTAGACAGAAGTGCTAAACTGTCTGGACTGAAAAATCCTTCTCCAGTGTCTCGGGTAGAAAGTGCCGCCTATAGAGCTTTGGGGTTGTCGAATCCCAACACAACAGTATTTTTAGGAAAAGGTGGGTTTGCAGTACCGGCTGAATATTTTGATTTCAACCCAGTAGTTGTCGATTATGCTATGGCAATAGAGGACGATCGACGCGATGGACAAGAGCAGGCCAGAAGATTTTGGGATCGAATGTGTATTTATGCGGGCAACCACAGCAGTGAATTGCAAAAATTTGCAGATTTATTATTCCCGTTTCCAGCCCTAATGTTATCTGTTTCTGAAGATCAAATTAAGCACACAGCAGCGTATCTAGGTGTTGAAGAAAAAGTTTTAATTGAGGCATTAGATAGTGTTCCCTATTGGAAGGCTTCTGAAATGTTAGAATTTCGTAGCGCCAATGATCCTGAGCACGATATAGTGAGCTGGATTTGCAGAGATCACGGTTTTCCGTTTGAATTAGCCATACAACATCACTATCTTCACGAGGCGCATCATTCAGCAATAGACGCATTTTCTTCATCTCATGGTTGGAATCCAAGTAATTTTTTGACCGAAGGTTTTTGCGAATTCGCATCAGCTAGTTTAGAGGTGCATAAGGTTCATTGCGAGGAATTAATGAGAGAATTTGGCGACGTGCAGCAATTATCATGGCAAAATATTCGTCAAAAAATTTTTGATGGTACTAAGATCATGAGATTTAGCGACTATACTTTGGGTTGGGCTATCGTTCATTTTTTAGCTTTGATTTTTGCCGAAAATAAAGATCCAGAGTATGGGGCCATGAGGTTATTGTTTGAGTTGCATAATCACAGCATTAATGGAAATTTATTGGCTACTTTTGATGCTATTTTTAATAATTCTAATATAAGAAATCAATTTGATAGCCTGATAAAATTAAAAGTAAGTTTACTAAATCAATTATGAAATTTCTTTCCTGCAATATAGAAGGTAATAAGCATTTTGTGCGGATTCTGCCGCTATTGCAGCAGGAAGCTGCTGATGTAGTGGCTCTGCAGGAGGTGTTTGAATGTGATTTGGAGGAGTTGCGCCAGGCCAGCGGCCTGGCGCACGTCGTCTTTTACCCGCAGGCGACTATTACTCAGCCCAACGATCACTTGCCTCTGCGTGGACCTTGGGGAGTGGCTATTTTTGCCAATGAATTGGACGCAGTGCAGCACTATTATTATGTTGGACATGAGAGTGGTGAAACGGCTGTTTTTGATAATGATCATCCAGAACGGATTGATCGAGTGGTTGTGGCTGCTAAAGCTCGCGTTGGTGGACAAGATTTCCAGATTTGCACTGCTCATTTCACCTGGTCTGGTGAGGGGGCAGTTAGTGATGAGCAGCGACGGGATTATGCAACTCTAACTCCTTTTTTGGAGAGTTTCACTGAAATGATTTTATGTGGCGATCTCAATACGCCGCGAGGCTATGAAATTTGGGATGATTTGGCGCAGAAATATACTGATAACATTCCCCCTACCGTCGAGACTACGATTGATAAGAATTTGCATAAATCTGGTATTGATATTCGTTTGGTGGTTGATGCGCTTTTTACCAGTCAGCACTATCAGGCAAGTGAGGTGCGCGTTTTGGCCAATACCAGTGACCATATGGCGGTGGTGGCACGAATCGAGAAAGCATGAGTTTTCTCTCACTTTTCTTGCTGGTATTTTATCTGATTAGTTGGTAGAATTACCTCTGTTTTTAACAAGTCAACAATCCCCTGTAGCTCAATGGCAGAGCAGGAAGCTGTTAACTTCAAGGTTCGTGGTTCGAGTCCACGCGGGGGAGCTTTTTTCAATATAGCTATTTTAGCTTAATATATCAACCCTTTTTTACACATACAACCCGAGCTGGACAACTTAGTCTGGTGACGCGAACTGCTGTTTTTTGAAAGTGATGAAGCTGGCTTGTTCGTATTCTTTGTATTTGATATAGTCAGTCATATATGATTGATGGAGAGGATAGAGCTAAAGATATTGAGCCAAAATTGGCTTCAATGGAATGGCTTGGTGTTAGTATTGAGCCAATGTCTTTAAGTGCTGTTGATAGAATAAATCATGCACAGTACAAGCAAGTTTTAACGTTTAAAGGTTATGAGTACATTACTCAAAGAACTGCAAAAATGTTGCTGGGTGGAAGAAGTAATGACTATGCTAAGTTGCCACCGATTGAAGGTAGGCAAGCGGAGCAAGTTTTTAAGAACCTCCCAAAAGACAGTGAGTGGCTTGACTTGGGCTGTGGATCTGGTGATTTTTTGGTTGATGTAATTGGTTCTGTTAATCAACATATTAGCGCTGTCGGTTTTGATGCAAGAACTTGGGAAGATAATCATAATTTGCCAGAGCTAGTTTTGGGAAATATATATGATGTTGATCTGAGTATGTTTGCCAAACACCCAAATGGTTTTAATTTAATAACCAGCGCGTCAGTTTTCTATCATTTATCTGATTATTGGAATGTGTTAAAAAGAGTTGTTTCGATGTTGAAGTCAGATGGTAAATTTTTACTATCAACTATTCCTAGACCAATTGATCAATATGGTCATCCAATTAATGATGAAGCTGGTAAATTTACTGAAAATCCGAGATCGTATTCAGCTATTTATTACAACAACAGGAATTTATTTGATTGCGAAGGAAATCTGCTATCAATGGCTGAAGTCGTAGATGTTTTAAATAGAGCTAATAAGAATGTTTTCAAATTAGAATATCATTCTTCTCCATCAAAAAATGTTTCAGTCGGACAACTTTTATATGGAGGAGGATTATCTGGACGAAAGATTGACTTCCATCAGCCTTCTGATTTTTCAAGTATTTTTTACTGTTCTTATGCTGCCGCCATAAAAGTTAGAGGTAATAGTGATACTGAAATGTCATTTGTTGTGGCAAGAAATGATGAAGAAAAACGACTTCTGCGTAGAAGAGGTTTTGTTTCTGTTGAAGATAGATACTCTGTTGTTTAAAAACCTTCTCACCCACCTCTTTCGAGTAACGGCTATGTCGGGGAGCATTTTTTAGAATAGCTATTTTAGCTTAATATATCAACCCTTTTTTACACATACAACCCGAGCTGGACAGCTTTGTCTGGTGACACGAACTGTTTTTTTCTCATAATTCACTAATTGTTCAGTTATTGTGATTTTCTTTTCATTTCACCTATAATCATAGGTATGAATTCTGATTTTGAATTATCAACTGGTTTCCGTATGGATTCATCCAGGGAATCTTTAGATAGGTTGGTTACAGAAAAAATAGCCAAAATGTGCAAGCTGAAACCAGAAGATGTTTCTGTTGGTGAAATTGTTCGCTTGGTTGAGAACTTAGATTTCACCAATGAGTTGTCGGTTCGTTCGGTTGCACATTTGATAAAAAAAT
>CAITDX010000012.1 GCA_903891335.1 uncultured bacterium | reverse complement strand
TATAAAAAAATCATATTCTTGAAGTGATTTTCCAGAATAAAAAACTGATTGGTAAAGTTCGAGACTCTATTCAAACCCTGTTCAACTGCTATTCCCATATTTAGGATAGCAAGTTATTTAAAAATCTAATCCCAAGTTACTCATTAGCTTATCCGCAATTATTCCATGAACAGTTTTCATATCAGTACGTTGCTCAATAGCAGATTTAGCTGCATCGCTAGCTTGATACAAAGGAGTTCCATCCTTGGAGGAAACAACTATTTCATCCGATGATTCCATGCCTTGAATAAAAAGCTTTTGAATTTCAGTTTTTTCCTGTTCAGGAAGTTCTTCGAGCTTAATTCCGGCTAACTCAAGTGCAAAAGCTTGACTAACTGGTTCTTGTACAGCAGCTAAAATAGCTTTTACCTTATCAAGAGACGTTAAATCTTGATATATAACTTTGGAAGTTTCATTACTATTTTGTATTGGTTGCGGATTTTCAATAATCATAATGGAATTATATCAGACATTAGGTTCGAACGACCTGCAGTGGGTGTCTGCTACTTCAGAGGAAAAATACTTTGGGGTGCCCAACGAGACTCGAACCCGCGACCTCTACTTTCACAGAGTAGCGCTCTAACCAACTGAGCTATGGGCACCGTATGTTTGTTAAGCTGACAAGCAGTAAGTATGCTGGGTGGGATTCGAACCCACGACCTACTGCTTAGAAGGCAGTTGCTCTATCCAGCTGAGCTACCAGCACTTTTGGACATTAGGACTAGAGTATTATATTTTGGACCCTGTCTTTTTACAATGCATATAATGCGTTGTAAAAAGCAGCTGGTACAAAAGATACTTTATGTATATTTTGGACCATTAGAATAAAGATGAAAGGCGAGTTTGGACCTTTAGGACAAAAGATGCCAAGCATGTGTCCAAATGAGGTATAATACAAGATCGCTAAAAACGCTGCATACTACATGAAGCACGTCATCAAATGCTTCATGACGTCTAAAAAAACATGCCATTTACTCTTCGCGCCAACTACCAACCAACCGGTGATCAGCCTCAAGCAATCCGCCAACTGGTCGATGGCATCAAGCAACACGCCGAAGATCAAGTCCTCCTCGGCGTCACTGGCTCCGGTAAAACCTTCACCATTGCCAACGTCATCGAGCAAACCCAAAAACCCACCCTCGTCATTGCTCACAACAAAACCCTAGCCGCTCAACTTTATCAAGAATTGCGCGACTTCTTTCCCGACAATGCCGTCTCGTATTTTGTTTCCTACTATGACTACTATCAGCCAGAGGCATACATTCCCAGCAGCGACACCTACATCGAGAAGGAAGCCACTATCAATGAAGAAATCGATAAACTACGTCTGGCTGCCACCACCCACCTGATGACTCGCCAAGATGTGGTTATTGTCGCCTCAGTTTCTTGTATTTATTCACTCGGCTCACCAGTCGACTACAATCGCTTCATCCTGGAGCTGGTTGAGGGCGAACTCATCGACCGCCAAAGTTTGTTGCTTCAACTCCACAACCTCCAGTACGAACGCAGCGAAACCGACCTAGTGCGGGGTAGCTATCGCCTCAGGGGGGATGCTGTGCAAATTTGGCCAGCCTACCAAAGCACTGCTTACCACATCGACACTCTCACTGATCGCATTGTCAGCATCAAAGATATTGATCCAATTTCCGGTAGCATCGTCGAAAAAGAGACTAATCAGTTTTATCGCAATAAAATGGCTCTGATTTACCCAGCCAAACACTATGCTGTCGACACCGCCAGTCAAAAAGAACAGCTCCAAGTCATCCGCCAAGACTTAGCGCAAAGAGTCAAAGAACTACAAGCAACTGGTAAGGCAGTTGAAGCCTATCGCCTCGAGCGCAAAGTCAATTATGACCTAGAAATGATCGAGCAATTTGGGTCAGTCAATGGCATCGAAAACTATTCGCGCTACTTCGACGGCCGCAACCCTGGCGAAGCTCCCTACACTCTCCTTGATTATTTCAAATTCAACCAAGAAAAATTTGGCCTAGATTCATTTCTAACCGTCATTGATGAAAGTCACATCAGCGTCCCGCAAATCAAAGGCATGTATTTTGGTGATCGCAGTCGCAAAGAAACCCTGATTAATTATGGTTTTCGACTCCCCAGTGCCATCGATAATCGACCCCTACAACTCCATGAATTCCTCGCTCGTAAACAACAAACCATCTATGTTTCTGCTACCCCCAACGATTGGGAAGTCCAACGCAGTCAGGGCAGAGTAGTGGAACAACTGATTCGCCCTACTGGCTTACTTGATCCGGTCATCGAAATGCGCCCCACCGGCAACCAAGTGGAAGATCTGGTCCTAGAAATCATGAAGCAGAAAAAGATCAAACAACGAGTGCTGGTTACCACCCTCACCAAAAAAATGGCTGAGGCGCTGAGCGACTATCTCAATGATCAGGAAAAAATCACTAAATTGCTACGAAAAAATCAAGTAAAAATCGATGAACAGACTGAATTCCCTCAAGTAGCATACCTGCATTCTGACGTCGAGACGCTCGATCGCAGCGACATTCTCGATGACCTCCGGGCTGGTAAATATGATGTGCTGGTTGGCATCAACCTCCTCCGTGAAGGCCTCGATCTACCTGAAGTCTCTCTGGTCGCCATCCTCGATGCTGATAAAGAAGGCTTCTTGCGCTCTGCAACCGCACTCATCCAAACCATGGGTCGAGCTGCCCGCCACGTCGAGGGTCGAGTTATTCTCTATGCCGATAAAATCACCAAGTCGATGCAGATTGCGATCGATGAAACCAAGCGACGTCGTCAAACCCAAGAAGACTACAATCGCCAACACGCCATTACCCCCATGGGCATCAATAAGCCCATTCGTGAGAAATTACTGCAGCGTGAAGACAAAGATCAGGATAAAGACAGCGCCAAAACGAAAAATATTCTCCTAAAAATCTCCCAAAAAGAGCAGCTCAACTTAAGCGCAATTGACCCCAGTGAACTCACTCCCGGAGAGAAACAAGCGCTCATCAAAAAATTACGCACGCAAATGAAAAAAGCTGCTAATGATCTGGACTTTGAACTTGCTACGATTATTCGCGACAAGGTCAAAGAGCTGGAAAACACGTAAACCATTTCTTAAGTTCCATAAAACGCAGATCGTTGTCATCACAACTTACCTTTTGGTTTGTTGGTACTTGCGAAGCCGATAAAATAAGTGCTTTAATGATCGTATGTCAGATTTCAACGATGCAAGCTCTTCCCAACCTATGAATCTAAATACTCTGAGTTTTCCTCAGAAAAAAAATAAAAGTCGAACCAAACTATTTGCAGGCTTAATTGTTTTTGCCTTGCTCATTGTTGGAGCCATCAGTGCATTTGTACTATTTAACCAAAATCAAGATACCCGCAACCAAGCTTCTGTGGCAAATGGCCTCATCAACGTCAAATTGGGAACCCAAACTGATCAAACATGTGTTAGTGGGCAGCCATGTTCAGTTGATGTGATTGTCAACACCGGAAGCAGCAATATCGATGCTTTACAGTTAAAGATTGCATTTGATCAAAATAGTGCTGCGGCGATTAGTGACGTGGTCTTCACTCAAACCCCTCAGAGCACCCTGACAACAAATGTAAAACGATCTGTTTGTGCTGCTAAACCAGGATTTGCTTCAGACAAAGTATTACGCACCTGCGTCACTGACGCAGATTGTCCAGAAAATCAATTTTGTGATTCTCTCGCCACAACTACAACACAGAGCACCAACTCTGGTTTTGTCGCAGACATTAAGCCAGGCCTTAATCTGAGCAAAAATGAGGTTAACAATCAGGGGGCTCTCCTTGTTTGGACTCTTAGCAGCGAATCTATTCCTTTCACTACCAGCAATCGAGATCAAACTCTTGGCAAACTACAATTTAAAATCAATGACTCGAGTGCGGCAATTAGCAAAGTCAATATTAACATCGACACAACACTTTCAAAGGCCACTCTTTATAAAACTGGTCAAGATAGCCTCAACACGCCAAGTCCCATTAGTCTAAAAGTCAGTAGTGGCTCAGTGAGTCAGCTCACGTATTGTAAAAATGATGACATGTGCCCAGACAATCAATATTGTTATTTCGAACCCACTCCAAGCGGCATCAATAACTTCCGAGCCAATGCATATTGTAAAGATAAACCAGTTAGTGGTGAAAAAATGAATTGTCAGACAGATGCTGATTGTAAATCTGGACAATATTGCTATCAGCCTCCCATGCCTGTTTGTCCAGAAGGCAAAATGTGTCCCGATGTCATGACGGCAAAATATTGCCAAGACGGTAAACCCAGTACCACTCCAGCTCCAACCAGAATTCCTTCTCCAGTAACTGGTCAAACTTGTTCAACCAATCGAGATTGTCCAAGCAACTACTACTGCTATCAACCTCCCATGCCTGATTGTCGAGAAGGAATGGTTTGTACTCAAGTAATGCCAGCACCATACTGCAAATTGAGCACAAGTGTCTCAACTACCCCCACTCCCACTCCTACCAAACGACCCTCTCCAACAGTTACCATGAGCGTGACACCGACCTCAATAGCATGTCCCGTACCGGACTGCCGCTCAGGTGTGCTCAAGCAACTGCCTAATGAATATGGTTCTTGTCCTACCTACACCTGTGTTGAGCCAACGACTTGTCAGTATACCTACACTTCCTGGTCAGCATGTAGTTACGGCGTACAAACTCGCAGTATTAGTGACGCCAGTGCAAAGCTTTGTGCTGGAAATGCTCCAGTATTACGTCGAGAATGCACTCAGTCATGCACTTCAAACGCCCAATGTGCTGCTGGCGAATATTGTGATCTTGGAACAACTGCACGCACTAACGCCAGCTCAAGTTCATTTGTTGCCACCGGCTCCTGTCGAGTTGATAGAACAATCAGCACCGACATCAATAGTGATGGCATCACCAATGTGCTCGACCTCTCAATTGTCATTAAGAATCTCTTTACCAATTCTGGCAAGGCAGATATCAACAAAGATGGTGTTGTCGATATCGCTGACTACTCACTTGTCCTGAAAAATATTATTGGTAGAGAATACATTCGCTTTGACAAGCAAACAATAAATTAAAGGAAATTTATGAAACGCTTACTCTCGACTTTTTTAATGTTCGCTTGCTTACTGATGAATTCACAGGTTGTTTTTGCACAAACAACGACTGAAAGCATGCCAGTAATTTCATTCGCCAACACTAGTCAGTTTCCAAGTGACACGCTTATAAGTGTTCCGATATACATCAATACCAATGGCCAGAAGCTTGATTCTTTACAAGTTAAAATCGATATTGCTGGAGAGGTTGATGCATTAGACGCTAAAATCAGTTCTCAGATTCCCGTTCAGGAAATCAATCGTGTTATTACCGATTCAAGTATTTTCGTTACTATCACTAGTCTCGATTTAGGCAAAAACTGGAGCACCCAAGAAAATACGGAATTGCTTACTCTTTCATTCCAACATAAAGGAGACGGTATAGTTGAGCTTGCCTTTGATCCAGAAAATACTGTGGCCGCATCAGACGTTAGTGAGGAGAATGTTTTGCAGGTTGGCAAAAATGCGCGCATCAGTTTTGGCGAAGTCACCCCCAATCTCACCACCAGACAAGAAGAAACAGTGACTCCTACCAACACAACCCCCGCAGTTTCCGAACAAATGGATCAGGAGAAACAAGACAACAACAAAGAAGGCCTGCTTATTGCTGTG
>CAITDX010000011.1 GCA_903891335.1 uncultured bacterium | reverse complement strand
TTTTCACTCAAAAACCCATAGTAGCATCATTTACTATTTTTGCCAAGAGCTTAATGTTGAAGAATGAAATTGAGACAATCTTCGAAATTATCGGCGTAATGATCAACAGCAATATTGACATTAGCAAACGCTTGTTTGTTAACTAAGCCACTTTCTAAGACGGCCACGAAAGCAAGACCAGCTCCTTTGGCAGCAAAGCCATCTTTGAGACTATCGCCAACATAGACTGCTTCCTGAGGAGTAATGTCGAATTCGTAGAGCGGTTTGTTGAAGACGCGAGGATCTGGCTTGAGATGTTCAGAATTATCGCGATGATAAAAAGCATCAATCCGAGTGCCTAAAGGATGATCAAGTGAAATCATTGGTTTGACTTCAATATATGAGCGCGAGGTCACCACTGCTAGCTTTTTACCAGCAGCCTTGAGTTGGTCGAGGACTTTGAGGTTTTTGTCTGCAACCATGTCCATGCGGCCGGATTGGATGGCTTCTGGCAGCATTTTGTCAAAGCGACGCATAAATTCGCCCACGTTAATCCCAGGAATGCGCTCGCTCCATTGGTTTTAACCCCATCGAAATGGCAATTTCATTTTCGAAATTGAAACAAGACTCCTCGGAGAGGCATAAGGTATCATCGAAATCAAGCAAAACGAGTTTGATCATGCGCTCTATTTCAACAAAGAAACTGGATTTGACGAGAGCAAATCTGCTACACTGTCCACATCATTTATGTCCAAGGATCAAGTAAAGTCCTATTCTGGTTTGACACATGACCAAGTAGTCGCCTTGCGAGCTCAGTTTGGTGCAAATGAAATTGTTAGTGACGAGCAACGATTTTTATTGCTCAAGTTATTGTGGCATCAACTCAATAATTGGCTGGTTTATATTTTATTAATTTCAGCTTTAATCACTTATTTTACTGATCATATTTTAGATACCTATGTAATTTTGGGTGTGATTTTTTTCAATACTATCGTGGGCTTGGTGCAGGAATATCGAGCGAGTCAGGCGATTAATGCACTACGAGATCTGGTTATTGCCACAGCTAAAGTCTATCGTTCTGGTCAATTATTGACTGTTCCAGCTATAGAATTAGTTCCGGGAGATTTGGTGTTGCTTGAAGCTGGAGATCGAGTTCCAGCCGATGGTCGTTTGGTATCGGCGCGCAATCTACGAGTGGTTGAGTCATCACTTACTGGAGAATCTTTGCCCGTTGATAAAAGCACTGATTTATCTGATCTAAGCCAAAACCAAAGCCAGGTGTATATGAGCACGGTAGTTGCAGCTGGCATGGCAACGTTCACGGTGACGGCCATTGGTTCAGCGACTTTAATTGGCAAGATTGCCCGCGATCTAAAGGAAATCAAAAAAGAAAAAACTCATTTTGAACTTAAAACAGAATTGCTGGCAAAGCAAATGTCAGTAGTGGCAATTCTTGGCACAGTGATTACTTTTATTGTCGGCTACTTCGTTCGAGGCTTTGCATTTACTGAGATTTTTGCTTTTTCAGTAGCCTCTTTGGTGTCAAGTGTGCCTGAAGGTTTGCCAGCAGTGATTGCAATTATTCTGGCTACCGGTGCCAGTCGCATGGCACGCAAAAAAGCAATTGTACGATCCTTACCAGCAACAGAGACATTGAGCGTAGTAGACGTGATTGCCACTGACAAAACCGGTACTTTGACGCAAAACACGATGACAGTGACAAACATCTATTGTGAAGGCCAAGAAATTAGAGTGAGCGGAAGTGGTTGGCAAACTCAAGGTGATTTATCCAGCAATGGTCAGCCGCTTGAATTGCAAGAACAGTCGTCAGTCAAAGATCTGATCTTGGCTGCGACTTGGTGCAGTCGTGCAAGCTTAACGCCAACGGGAATACAAGGAGATCCGACAGAAGCAGCGCTTTTGGTTTTATCATATAAAGCCAAACTTCAGGAAGAGTTAGCTCAGAGCCAAGTGCTTGATGAGTTGCCTTTTGATCAAGAATTGAAACTGAAGGCGGTATTGGTGGAATATCAGGGACAACGACGATTGGCAGTCAGTGGAACAACGGAAGCACTTCTTGCGCGCAGTACACTCTCAGCCAAAGAACAGGCGGTAATCTTGAAACACATGCAAACCTTGGCTGGTCAAGCAATGCGCGTGATTGCTTTGGCGATGACACCAGTGCCTGTGGCAACGCAAACTGCTACTTTGGCTGATGTGCAGCGCTTACAATTTTTGGGACTTGTGGGAATGGTTGATCCATTGCGTCAGGGAGTGGCGCAGGCAGTGGCAAAGGCAAGACAAGCTGGGATTAGAGTTATTATGCAAACCGGTGATCATCGGGACACTGCCTTAGCAATTGCCAGGGAGGCTGGGATTGTTGCAGCTGCAAAGACTGTCTCACCAGATGAATTAGTGCTGACGCAGACCGAATTAGAACAACTCAACGAAACGGAATTTGCCCAGGCAGTGCAGCAAGTCTCGGTGTTTGCCCGCCTCACTCCAGCGATGAAATTGAAGATTTTACGAACATTGCAATCTCAGGGTCACGCTGTTGCAATGACCGGAGATGGCGTGAATGATGTGTTAGCACTTAAACAAGCAGACTTAGGTATTGCGATGGGGCAAATTGGGACTGATGCTGCACGCGAAGCCAGTGACATTGTCTTGGCAGATGATAACTTTGCTTCTTTGGTGCAGGCAATTGAAGAGGGGCGGACGATTTTTGCCAATACTAGGCAAGCCAGTGCGTTTTTATTGACGACGAACTTCACCGAAGACTTGATTATTATTCTGTCAGTACTTTTGGGTCTCCCACTCCCTCTTTTGGCCTCGCAAATTTTATGGCTCAACCTAGTGACAGATGGTTTGACTGATATGGCTTTGGCAGCTGAACCAGGTCATGGTGATCTACTCAGTCAGAAGCCCAAACGCAAGGGGGAAGGAATTCTTATCAAGCAGATGCTTGGCTTGATGGTGCCGATTATTGCAATGATGACAGTGGTGTCATTGGCTGCGTTTTGGTGGTTTATGCCTGAGGGATTGGACAAGGCTCGTACCGCAGTTTTTTGTGCGATGTGTTTTACTCAGTTGGTTAATATTTTTAACATGCGCTCACTTGATTTATCGATTTGGCGGATTGGTTGGTTCAGCAATAAATATGTGGTGGGCACGGTGATGCTGTCGCTGTTCTTGCAATATCTAGCCATGAATCACCCTAGTTTGATGACAGTGTTTCGTTTCACTCCCCTGTCGCTCGTGGAGGTATCTGTGTTGCTTTTAGTTTCTCTTGCGGTGTTGGCAATTGGCGAGAGTTATAAATTTTTGAAGACAAAAGTGGCGCTTCAACCAAGATCTAGAAACTGATAGAGTTCTCCATCTCTGAAGCCACGTTGGCGATAGTATTCACGAGTACCAATGGCTGAAATGACGGCGAGTTTTGTGAAGCCATTGGCTTGGCTAATTTGCTTAGCTTTGGCGATTAAGCGACTGCCGAAGCCAAAGTGTTGCGCTTTGGCATCTTCCTTTTGCCCAATACCGAGGCTACGACCATAGACGTGGATTTCTCTGATCATGGCTGCTCCATCCAACTCTGTGAAGACGTCGTTAGTGGTTTTTTTGGGCAAACTAAGGCGTAGGAAGGCCAGAATTTTATCCTGATATACAAATTGCAAAAACTTTTCTGTGCTGACTTGAGTACGATAGTGTTTAATGTTGAGTTTAATTTGATCTGGATCGAACTGTTGATTGCGAATTTCTCGTGCTCTAATATCTTGCATGCTAGCATGGCTTTTTTTGACATGTGCCTCAGCGATTTGCCGGAAATTACTTTTTTTGTTACCAACCACGATGTCTTGAGAAGGAATATCTCTAATCATGCGGGTAATCCGACAATACAGAGGGGTGTGCGTGAGGGTGTAGCTGGTGATTTCGAGTAATTCCTCATGTGAATAAGGTTGCCACAGGCCTTTTTTGTAGTAGCGCATTAGCTCGGCGGTAGCAATCAGTGAGCACGGATAGATTTTGAGCTCATCGGGGCGAAAATCTTGTTCACTAAATAACTTGCGGAAGTCGCGTTTGTCTGTGGCGACAGTGCTGCCATAGAGATTGGCCATGAAGTGGATGTGTAGTTTGAAGCCAGCCTGACGAAGGAGGGCAAAACTACGGCGCACTGTCGCCACATCATGACCACGCTTATTTTTTTTCAGAATGGTATCGTCAAGCGACTGAATGCCAAGTTGAATTTTGGTAGCGCCAAGGCGACGAATGTCGCGAATGGTGCTCTGGTTGATTTCATCTGGTCTAGTTTCGATGACGAGACCAACACAACGCTGAGGAGCGGTTTCATTGATGAGTTGCTCCTTCTCCAATTCATTCCAAGTCGAGCGTTGATATTCAGTGATGCCCAGCGCCTTTTCTGGTTCAAGGTAATATTTGGTAATAAGTTGATTGTAGTTAGCGGTGCCTTGGGCATCGACGTCTTCGCCTTTGATTTGCAGCGGAGCAATGGCTGTTTTGTTTTTGGCAGCATCATTACTAAGAAAAGCTTGATTTTTCCATTTTTTTTGATTTTCGCTGAATTCTTTTTGGAATTTTTGGTATTTTGCAATGATGGTTTGACTGGCATTTTTTTTGCCAAATTCATTAATGGCACGGAAACATTCTTTGATAAACCAGATCTGGTAGGCTTTGGGATAGGCAGTCCAAGTGCCACCGAGAATAATGAGTTCAACTTTTTGGACACTATGCCCCATGGCGTAGAGGGCTTCTAAACGATTGGTGGTTTGCAGGTAGGGATCGAAGTAGTTTTTTTCTGCTCGTTGAGCGCCAGGTTCATCAGCTAGGTAGCTTTTGGGCATGCGCAGATCATTGGGGCAGAAAATACATTTACCCGGACAGGGATAAGGTTTGGTGAGAACAGTCACGGGTGCGACTCCAGAAATGGTTCGTACTGGTTTCATTAGGATTTTATCGACGAGCTTGGGATTGAATTTTTGCAAGCCATTGGTACCCGCGAGTTTTTTATAACTTTCTATAATTTCCGTATAGCTGAAATGGGTGCCATCAGCTTTGAGGTATTGCTTAATTAGCTTCAATAATTGCTCATTGCTTTGATCAAGATGTTGTTCGAGATCGGCTAGAAGGGTGATAATAGTTTTTTGGTCCATGAAATGCTCTTTTCCTGAGAGAAGCTTTATTATACCCTGAGTCTGACATAAAATAGGCGGTGATGAAAGCAACGGTTGTCAAGGCACTTAATCAGCTCAATCAGCAGTTCTATCAGGTTATTGGTACTGATTTTAGTGCGACTAGAGCAACTTCTTGGCCTGGATGGAATCAATTATTGCCATTTATACAAGAGGTTTTGCGCCGGGATGATCACCTTGCTTCAGTGCTTGATCTTGGTTGTGGCAATGGTCGTTTTCTTGATTTTTTACAAGTGCATTTTAAGCGATTTCAGTATTTGGGAATTGATAATTCCTCTACTCTGTTGGAGATTGCGCAACGTAAATTTCCTGATGCTGCATTCATGACTTTTGATGTAGTAGAAAAATACCTGCGGGATGGAAAAATAATATTACCAACTGATGAAAAATTTGATTTAATCGTCTTTTTTGGAGTGAGTCATCATTTACCTTCACGAGCTTTGCGCAAGCAGCTCTTGTCTGATTTGTGCTCCTTGCTCACGCCCAAGGGTTTATTGGTGGTCAGTAATTGGCAGTTTGCAGCTGATTGGCAGCGTTTTGCTTCGCATCGTGTAAATTGGCAATCGATTTGGCTTAATACGGCTTTGAGTTGGCGGGAGAAGATTAAGGTATGGTATTTGCTATCGCAGTTGGAAGAGCATGATTATTTGCTCGATTGGCGCACTGGTATTCGTTCAAATGAAGTGCTGCGCTATTGTCACTTCCTTGACCATGAAGAAATGACGAGGTTGGTGGATGAGGTTGGATTGCGCGTGGTAGCTAGTTTTTTGGCTGATGGTAAGTCAGGTCGACTCAATGAATATTTTGTTTTATCGCACACTGACGGTGGATGAGAAGTTGCTTTTTTGCAAAGCAAAAAAGGAGGGTCCGAAATATGCTAAAGCATCTTTCATGTTAAACTTCCGAAATATGCTAAAGCATCTTTCACGTTAAACTTCCGAAATATGCTAAAGCATCTTTCGTACCAGCTGCTTTTTACAACGCATTATATGCATTGTAAAAAGACAGGGTCCGAAATATAATAAGAATTCTCTTACCATTGCCCGATCGTCTAATGGCAGGACAGAGGCCTTTGAAGCCTTTAATCTTGGTTCGAATCCAGGTCGGGCATCCATTTTTGGACACCGTTCAAAAACGGTCACCTTTTCTTTAAAAAAAGATTGGTAGATCAACACCTCGTTTTTTAGAAATTTGGAGGGATGTTTTGCCGTTTAGTTTCTTAAATTTGCCCTCACAGTCAGTGAACTTCTTTGTTCTTCTTCTGAGGAAGTAAGCATTGAGCCACAGATCAGCGTGCTCAAAGCTTTCAAAACCCTTAATAGTCTCTAGTCTGCCTTGCAGGTGAGAATTCATACACTCAATTAGATTGTTGCTTTGTGGTGTCCCATGATGACTTAGATAAGCAAGTAATTTTTCCTTTTTCAGAGAAATATTTATTAGTGTATTAACGTAATTTTCATTGCTTTGATATTTAAGTACAAGACTTCTTGCCCTGCAATTAAAATCTTCTCTATTACGTTTTGCTTCAAAAAGTACTTCAATATCTCTGACAAACTCTTGATTAATTACTTGCTTTCTTGAGTCATATTCCTGTCTAACATGTTCTAAAAAGTGGGTTAAGCAAAGCTGAATGGTTAGTCTTGGAAAAACATAGCTAGCAGCCTGGTAAATATTTTGATTGTCATCACAAACCACTGCTTGCATTGGATAATTTAAGAGCTTTAATGATGAAAAGAATTTTTGACAAACCTGGTAATTTTCAGATAGAGCTAACCTGTAATGAGGAATGTCATGAGATAGATAATCTACTCCATAGATAACAGGAATTTTTCTGTCATATTGCTTAACTTTAACAAACTTACCATCAGTTAAAAGAATGCCACAAAACCGACCAGAATATTTACGAGTTACATCAGCTAGATGAGGCAGTTTCTTCATCTCTTCTAGACAGTAGTTGTAAGCAGAGCCAACACTAATGTTAAAAATCTCAGCTAAAGAACGAAAGGACAATCCATCTAGATGAAGTAAAAGTAATTTCTTAGCATTAATTGCCTTAGACGAATGGTTAATCTGAAACCAATGTTTACAGCTTTGACATTGATATTTAATTTTTCCTCTTCTTTTTCCTTTCTTCCAAGTTTTACTTTTACAAAGTAGACACAGAGGATTGTTTTTCATCCACCAATCATATGTTTGACCTAGTCAAAACACTAATTGAGTTCAATGAATCAATCTAAACTAAAGGAAAAAGGTGACCGTTTTTGAACGGTGTCTCCATTTTTTCTCCTCAAGATGGCGTCTCAATAACAACAGTACCCGCAGTTAGATTCAAACTTCTCTTTTACAAAGCTAAATTCAATTAATAAATATGATAGAGTAATCTTAGTTAAAAAAAGGAAAAATATGATAGAAGTACCAGTGGCAGCAATGGAACCAGCAGACGACAACGAAAGAAGCAAAGAATTAATGAACTATATTCTTGAATCTTCAGACACTCCAGAAATGCGTTTGAGAGCCATCAAAAATGCTCTTGATGGAAAAGAAATAAGCGAAGCGGATTTCACAAAAATTGAACAGGCGCTTCAAAATCAACAATTTAATATTTTAAAAAAATTTATGGAAGCAGATGGGTTAAAAGATGATTATTCGGATGTGCCAGAAGATGCTACCTTCCCAAAAACTTATTTTGAATTAATTAATAAGAATTTCCAAGACGGTCTGATTTCTGAGCGACAAAAAGCAGAGCTTATTAACCTCGCCCTAGAAAAAAATACAGAAACAATTCAAGAAAAAATTGCTCGTATAAAAAAAGATTTTAAAACTTGGATACAAGAACCAACTGCTTTAACTCATAGATATATTCGAACACTAGTAGGGAAAAACATAGATTTACAGGGAGCTTCGACATCAATTCAAGATGAGAAAGAAAAAGTAGAAGCTGCCCTATCAGGTTATCTAGATATTTGGGAAGTCAAATTTGATGGAGAGAGAAATGAAGTGAGAGTTATAAGGAAAAACTCATAAAATAAGTTTTCACTTCATCCACTAGTGCCATAGCCTTTTTCATATTAAGAAGTCCCTACAACTCAATACGATTGGGTCTTTATTCATGTTTTCTGCTATCATTTTATAAAATGATAGATTCTGAAAAAAATACCTTCGAATATACTAAGCCAAGACATTCTTCAGAAGAGATGTTGGAGATGCTTTTTAGAGACAAAGAAATTTGTAATACCAATGGCATAGGATTTTTTTATAACCGATTGAGTTCTCCAGAAATAATGAGGCTTTTGCCAAGCCTGAATAAA
The DNA here is from genome assembly GCA_903891335.1 of uncultured bacterium. Taxonomy (GTDB): domain Bacteria; phylum Patescibacteriota; class Microgenomatia; order UBA1400; family PJMF01; genus UBA1364. The sequence goes on along the minus strand of CAITDX010000011.1, from coordinate 1,043 downwards.
GATTTTAAGTTTGTTAATTTTAATGAAATGCAAAATCAAGATTTTGGAGATACAGACGTCTTGTTTGTTGAGGGTGTACCAAAAATTTCTCAGACAGATATTCAGCGTGCCATTGAGTTTAAAAATACAAATAAAATTAATAGAATCATATTTTTAGTTGATGGAGCTATTTGTGCCGATCCTTTTTATGCTAATAAATCGTTTGCGATTGAAAAAAGTGAAGATGGTTTTTTTGTGCATCCATTTACTGTTGAAACAAGAACCAATTTATCTGTAGCTGAAAAGGTAAAACTCATTGGTATTGAAATTGCTTCTATTTTTGCTCCAGAGAAAATTTTTGATAGAACCTTTGAATATCAGTGGAAACCCAGACGTAAAATTCATTATTACGCTAATTCAAAAGATCTAATGAGTTTATTTCAAATGGCAAGAAGAACTTCTCAAGATTTGTCGAAAGCCTATGAGCCTATTGTTTGGGGTAGATATCAGAAAGAATCAGTGTCATATGATGAAAGTTTTAAAGTCGTTTTACCAGAAGGTATAGAAGAGTTCTTTGTAGAGAAGAAAAAGCTAGGATTAAAAACATCAGTAATTGATTTTTTTTCTGATCCAACAACAGTTAGAACCTTAAAAAATCAGGGTTTAGTTGACGAAGCGGTAGCCGTTGGAGCCAGTGATTCTCGATCTAGAGAAGATAGAGAAAATGATGCAAAATCAGGGATTTATTACGTTAGCGAAAGAAATTCTGCTGGAGTTTGGACTGGTAAAACTTTTGGTAAGATTAGAAACTATATCGAAGCAGATACCTTCCTAAAAGAAAATTTTGGTTTTGATTTAGTTATTGCAAGGCCTATTAGAGGTTGGGAAATTGGCCAAAAACCACCATTTGGATATTACGATGGACTTCTTCCTCCGTTTGAGTTGCAATATTTATTGCTTAAGAGAATGTGGGAATTAGTGGGTAAAAATGGCACCTTATTAGTCCAGATGACGCATAACTCTCATCAAGATCGGAAGAGCACACGTCTGAACTCCAGTCACAT
>CAITDX010000010.1 GCA_903891335.1 uncultured bacterium | reverse complement strand
TTAACCTCAAAAAAACGGTGATAACTTTCGACATCAGCCATAGACACCCGTCGCGTAATTAGCAAGCTCGGACTGCTCAGATTGCGTTAGCCCCTCTCACCCCGGGCATACTCCGCCAAAAATACGGCCGCCGCTTGTGAGACGTTCAGTGAGTCTATCACCCCCGCCATCGGCACAACCACCTTAAAATCCAACGTTCGCTCGATTAAACTCTGCATCCCCTGCCCCTCAGAGCCAAGCACCCAAGTAGAAAGCACTCAAACAGGGGAAGTACTCGATGGCGATCTCGATCAGTTTGTGCTCAGTTTCATTCGCTCTAGAAAAAGTTAGCAACAATGGGCTACAATAGAGCAACGTATGTATAAACTCGACTTGCAAGCCAACCCTACTAACAATTCTCATTTTCAGAATCAAGAAACCCCACTTAATCCACCAGTAATTGACGAAGCGCCAATTGTAAGGCAAAATCAACCCGTTATGACTCAAAAATCCAAACGAACTTTCTTGATCATTTGCACTATCGCCATCGTTGCTGGCGCTCTCACTGGCTTCGGAGCTCACAAACTCCAAGCCAAAAACGGCACTGGCGCAGAAGTCACCAATGTCGCAATCACCGATCCTAACCAGATTAAAAATGGCGATGTCTTCGGTGTCCAAGATAAAGACACCTTTGCTGACTCAGCGACTGGCTACATCGAGGCTGGTGGCGTCGAAGGTGAAGGCTCACACAAGTTATTGCGTGAAGGTGGTGTCAGCCAAACTGTTGCCCTCACTTCTTCAGTAGTTGATCTGGAAAAGCTTGTGGGTGCACAAGTCAAAGTCTATGGTGAGACTTTCAAGGCAGAAAAAGCCGGCTGGTTCATGGATGTTGGTCGAGTTGAAGTCATCGAAGTCAATGGCCAAGCTCCTCTTCAAACTTTAGACTAAACATGCTTAAATGAAAAGCAATGATAGTCTTTTCGTCAGTTAGTAAGTCGTTTGCTGATCAACCTACCGCGATCACTGATTTCAATCTGGAAGTTAACCCAGGAGAACTAATCGTCATCACTGGACCCTCTGGAGCTGGTAAAACTACCCTGATGAAGCTACTTATCCGTGAGTATCTGCCCAGTGCAGGTGAGATTACCTTTGACGACCTGAAGTTAAGTCAATTGCGCCACAAACAAATTCCAGAATTACGTCGCAAAATCGGAGTGGTCTTTCAAGACTACAAGTTGATTGAGGAAATGAATGTCTGGGAAAACATTGCTCTACCCCTCTCCATTGCTGGCAAAAAAGATGAGGAAATTGAGTCGAGAATCACCGACCTTCTCAACTTAATTGGACTAGCCGACAAGGCTCTCCACTTTCCTCGCCAACTCTCTGGCGGAGAAGCCCAGCGTGTCAGCATCGCTCGCGCCTTAGCCACTGCCCCCAAGGTAATTTTCGCTGATGAACCAACCGGCAATCTTGACAGTGAAGCTAGCCTGCGTATCACTCGCCTCCTCAAAAAAATCAACGAACTTGGCACTACTCTACTCTTTGCCACTCATGATGATCTTGTGCTGCAAGAACTCACTGGTGCTCGCACCATCCATCTCCAGAAACCAAAACAAAAGACGAGCCCGAAAAATAAAGAGCCAGAACTCAAGCAAGCAACAAAACCAACGGATGAGATGGAACCACTCGATGAAGAACGTCTCAAAATCAAACGTAAACAAGCCGAACTTGAAGAAAAAATGCATCAAGCAGAGGAGCTAGAAGCAAAATCAGCAGATGAGACTGAGAAAAAGCCCAAAGTCACTGCTGAGAAACCCAATAAATCTGATAAACCCAACAAAGACTTGAAACACAAAACCAAAAAGGAATCTGAAGAATGAAAGCTCTTAATGCTGCACTTGTAGCCATCCGTCGCTCCCCATACCAAAGCATCTTGAGCATTTTTGTCCTATCCATCACTCTTTTTATTGCCTACTGTTTTTCTTTACTGACTGTTGGTAGTCATCAGATTTTATCCTTTTTTGAAACTCAGCCACAGGTGATTGCCTTTCTCAAGCTCGAAGCCACTCCCGCTGATCTCGAAAGCATCAAGCAAAAAATGACCAACAAATCCTATGTCAAAGAAGTCAAAATTGTCACTCAAGAACAAGCCCTCGAAATCTACAAGCAAGAAAACCAGGGAGACCCACTCCTCCTAGAACTCGTCACTGCCGAAATTCTGCCCGCCAGCATTGAAGTAGCGGCCAGTGATGCTAAGAGCCTTGAAGCCATCAAAACTGACCTGACTGGCGAGAGCAGCGTCGAAGAAGTCGCACTCCAGGAAGATGTAGTCGATAATTTAGTCCGCTGGACCAATGCCATGCGCTGGATCGGCCTGTTTCTCTTGATTATTCTAATCGTCACTTCATTCCTGATGGTAATGACTAATATTTCGATGAAGATTTCCGCCAAAAGGCGCAATATCCAAATTATGAAATTTGTCGGTGCTAGCAACGCCTATATTGCTCGCCCCTACCTCCTAGAATCACTCGTTTTGAGTCTTACTAGTGGAGTGATTGCCTTTGCTTTCTACTACGGCATGTGGCTCTACCTCCAGCCTTGGCTGGCCAGCTTCTTGAATGGCATCATTGGTTTTCCTGTGCCTTGGCAGTTTTTTGCCTACCAATTTGCCGCTGGCCTGGCACTCAGCCTCATTCTTGGTCTCCTAGCCAGTCAAAGCGCAGTCGCGCGAATGCTGCGTAAATAGATCGAAAAAATCGACCATTTGTTATGCAGAAATTTTTCACCACTCTCCTTGCCACCCTGTTTCTGGTAGTGCTCAGTGTTCGCCCTGTTTTGGCACAAAATTGCGATCAGCAGTATCAGTGTCAAAGTGGCAGTGATGACTATACGAGCTGTCTAAATAACCTCAAAAACTGCTGGCAAACCCAAGTTGACAAAGCCCGCTCAGAAGCTAACACTCTTCAATCAGCTATCAATATCATCAACGGACAAATTCGCATCCAGAGCCTGCGCATCTCTCAAACCGTAGCTGAAATCGAGCAGCTCGAACGAGAGATTACCGAACTTAGCGAACGTATCGAAGGTCTGAGCATTTCTCTCAACCGCCTAAGTGAGGCGCTCATCAAACGCGTTCGTGAAAGCTATAAACAAATTCGCCTACCCTACAAAAATAATGTCCTAGCAGCTGACTCCTTCAACCAATTTCTCAGTCAACAGCGCTACATCAGTATTGCCTCCGATCAAACTCTAGATTTGATGAAAAAAACCGAACTCCAGCGCCTCGTCTACAATGAGCAAAAAGACCTCAAAGAAACCAAGCAGGCTGAAGTCGAACAACTACGCAAAGAGCTGCAAAGTCAAAAAAATGTCTTAGATGGACAAAAAGCGAGTAAAGACAGTTTACTAAAGGAAACCAAAAATAATGAGTCAACGTATCAAAAAAAGTTAGCTGAAGCTCTTAAAGAACTTAGTCAAATTTCTAGTGCTGCAAATGCTGTTATACGCGAGGGCAATGGCGTAAAAGTGCAAAAAGGAGAAGTAATTGGAACCATGGGTAGCTCAGGATTTTCAACCGGAGCCCATTTACATTTTGGAGCATATAAGTATTCGAGAGAAGACTTCAGTAAAACTGGTAGTTGGGGCTGGTACTACAATAATACAGTTAATCCAATCGATAAACTTCAAAAAAAATCGGTACTTTGGAGTACGGGCTGCTCTAAAGACCCAAGCGGAGAACAAGACACTGGTAATGGCAACTGGCTATGGCCAATGGACAATGTGCGCATTACTCAAAATTATGGAAACAATACTTGCTACAATTGGATGTATGGAGGCAAATCACATCCCGCCCTTGATATTGTTGGCAGCGGCAATATTTCAGTTAAAGCAGTTGATGATGGAGAGGCATACTTCTGTCGTAATTGTCTGAAGGATGGAGGAAATGGCGTTTTCATTTTTCATAACGAAAATTATATGACCGTTTATTGGCACTTAAAATAAAAACCATATAAATTCAAATTGATATACTTGTCAGAGCATCATTCGGTGTTGTACAAGAAATCATCATACAATTCACTAAGAAGAATCACTGCATATGTCTCAACAATCTCCCTATCTTGACCAAGCCTTTGCCGATGAGCTTAACAAGCTCCTTGAAATTTTCATCAAAAAGCACAAGGACTATGGCAAAGGTAACATCTTAGATAATGGCGAACTGGGAATTATTTTTCGCATCAATGATAAGCTCCGCCGCCTCCAAAATCTATCAAGTAAAAATGACCCCGCAGTCAATGAAAATATCCAGGATAGCTGGCAGGATATTGCTGTCTATGCGGTGATTGCCCTCCTACTCAAAGACGGACGTTTCAAAGACTTGGTGCTTGATCCAAAAAAGTAAATTGCGCACCGTACTCGCGGGCTAAAAAAACTAAAGTAACTCGCTTTGTTCTTCTTTAGTTAGCTCTTGTTTGGCGCGAGGCAGCACGTAAATATCTTGATGATATTCATTCTCACCCACAAACTCAGCTTCACCCTGCAAAATCCGCTCAAACGGTCGACAAGCAAAACAACCAGCCTCACCATGCGGACATTTGAAGCGCTCGAGTTGGCGAGCCAACTTAATTTCCTTAGCGATTTTGAGAATCTGCTGATGCGCTTCCTCAAGTGGGGGTAAGGTCTTATCAACTACCGTCCCCAATTCTAAATACCAATAGGTGGCTTTTTGCACCTGGCGATGCTGACAGTTGTGGACCAACAAATGGTAAATTGGCAGCTGCAAGGAACTCTCACTCTCTTCACTCTTACTCGTCTTGAAATCAATGATGTTGACACTGTCGGTGTCAGCTAAATATTCCAACCAGTCAATTTTGCCACACAAAATGATGCCATCATCTTCTGACAACCAATAATGTGGCAAGTCTTCCTTAATCTTGACTGCTAAACCAGTCAGTGGACCAGGATTGTCCATGACTTGCTGAAGCATCGCTCGACCTCGATCCTTGTATTTGGCTTCAGTTGCACTATCAAAAAAACCACCCTTCTTACCAGTAACTGCCAACCAATTGCGCTCAAATTTAGTCACCAATGACTCCTGGAAACGATCTTTGGTCGGTACAACCGATAAAGACTCAAGGACACTGTGTACGACTTGCCCCAAGGCCAGTGGTGGCGACATAATTTGCATCTTGTGACGAGTTTTGGGGTCTTTGTAGATATTCTTGAGATAATAAGCCCGTGGGCACTGGAGAAAATCGCTGATAGAAGTGTGCGAAACCCACACGGCGGAAAATTTATCTGGCATAAGTAGAGGCCTTGTGCAGATCATTCTATTTCTTCGCTCCACTTTTTGCAACGCAAAAAAGAGCTAGGACAAAAGGCACCTTGCGTGTATGTAACACCGATAAATTTGCTATAATCAGTTGGAATTGAAGATGTCAGACACTAGTACTCATACACAAACCTCGGCTCCTCCTCAAGTTGAAGCCACTGCCAAGGAAGCTCCTGCTGAAGTTGAAAAACCCGTCGAGCTCAAGCAGCTTTCGGATTACGCTATCGAATACACCAAGCAATATCAACTCGATTGGGAATATCATCACCGCACTATCATTGCTCCTCTCGAGGTTGATGAACTTGCTTCCAAGATTGCCGGTGCCTACGAAAAAGTCCGCAAAGTCATCGACTGGAAAGAAGAAAATCTCCTGCGCCGAGGTGCGATCGAACGCATTCTCAAGCGCCGTCTGGTTTCCGAACTCTACGGCATCAGCATCCTCCCCAACCTCAATGCCAAAGAAATGGCAGAACCGATGATTCTCGAGCTGATGCGCTCTGGCTACTTCGATAATGGCAAAATTGCCAAACGCCAAATTAAGGAAATCGAAAACATCCTCAATAAGTACATTAAAATCCTCTCTGCCTCTAAGATGCCCCAGTCAGAGACTAAAAAACACGTCAAAAACAAGATGGATTTCTATACCTGGATGCTGGAGATTGCTGCTTGTGAAATCGAGGAAATCCTCGCCCCTGCCTTCAAAGAAAATGCCCTCATCAATTTGATGACTAACGTCCTCTATCAACAAAGTCGCATCGTCCCCAGCGATCACCTCAGTGATCTTGATCACCTCATCCAGATTTACATTGCTAGCATGCGCAACCTCTACAACTTCGACGACCCCATCACTGCCTACAACATCATCAAGATTCGCTACCCTTTCTGGGTGGAAGAATCGGAGGAAGCAATTACTCAGGTGACTCGAGAAGTTCATGACATTCGTCGCCAAATTGAGGATGACCTCAGCAGTGAAACTGGTAAGAAATTCTACAAACTAGCTGGCAAATATGATGCTGCTTATCGCATCATTGGCGATGTCCTTGATGGCATCAACAATACTCCTGAAGTGGTGCGAGAAAAACTTGCCAATCCAGTCGAACTAAAAACCAGAGTCAGTGAAGTATATTTCAAGCGTAAAGCCAGTCTTAAAGGTCGACTCTATCGCAGTGCAATTTACTCAACATTATCGATTTTTGTGGCTGGCATCGCTAGTTTCATGATCTTTGAAGGTCCGGTGGCGCGCCTAGCTGGACTTGAATTCAGTTGGCTGTCGCTCTTCATCGACTTGTTGATTCCCAGTTTAGTCATGTTCTTGCTCGTGATCGTCATTCGTCCACCCAAGGATGCCAATCTCAAGATCGTGCAAAAAGAAATCGCCAAAATTATCCATCATCAAGATGAACGCGATGTCTATGAAGTTGATTTCACCCGCCAACAAAATCCTGTTCTCAATACGGTTTTCATGATTATTTCAGCAGCATGTGGCTTGATTGGGATGCGCTTCATTTTCTGGATCTTCGAAATTGCCAAAGTGCCCTGGACCTCGGTCTATATCGATACGGTCAATGTGGCGATGGTAGTCTTTGCAGCTATGGCAATCAAGCAGAAATCCAAAGAAATCACTATCGAAGATCGCGGCAACGCCATCGAATTTATTCTGGAGTTGTTTTCCATTCCTCTGGCAAAAATTGGACAATGGTTTGCTAATAAGTGGAAGCAATACAATATTTTTGCTGCCCTTTTCACTGCCATCGTCGATCTGCCATTTTCCGCCTTCATCGGTATTATCGAAGACTGGCGAAATTTCCTCAAGGAACGAAGTAGTGAAATGCATTAGTTTTTGCTCCTTTGGCTGGTTTTGAGCACACAATTTTCTGGTATAATCCAGATTGTTAAAGCATAACAAGGAGGCATCGCATAGTGGCCAATTGCACAGGTTTGCTAAACCTGACCGAAATTTTCGGTTCCTGGGTTCAAATCCCAGTGCCTCCGCATCATAAAAAATATTGATTCATCGATATTTTTTATGATGTGAAAGACAATGAGTTTGTTTCAAATCCTGACGGAGAGTGTAAATCGAGCGAAGCCCGATACACCCTCCTAATACTCGAAGAGTGCAGTGCCTCCGCCAAGAACGAAGCGAAGTGAAGTTCCTGGCGGACGGCCTACGAGCTGCCGCCAAATTAAAAAAAGAATAAGCTATTAGCCATATAACCCCACATGCAAAGAGCCAACACCGTCGAATTTACCGATTTCTCTTCTCGAGAGCAAACTCATTATTTCAACTACCGCATTGACGGACAAACCTACACCATCACTTTGGCTCATAGTAAGTCTTCATCACTCTCACCAAATGCTCAACAAACCATTTTATTTAATTTGGGCATGTGCTATTTACTTGATTTGGCAGAGCTAGTTGTGCCTGACCACATCATCATCAATTTCACCCTCAACGACACACAACAAAAATTTTGGCAAAGTTTTTACCAAGAGGTGGCTAAAGAAAAAATGTATTTGTATCAACTTGATTTAGCATTGCTTGCAGCCGATTGGAAATTTCAGCAAAATGGTAAATCATTCCCCCTCATCTCACTCGAAAACCAACAGCATCGTGCTTTGTGCCTCACTGGCGGCAAAGAGTCACTAACTTTACTCAAACTTCTTAAACAAGAAAAGGATCTACTCTTATTTTTCCTCAATCCAGAAATGAATGTGCACCGACAGAAAGTGTACACTCGATTCAAAGACCAGTTTACTACGGTCAAAACCATCTCCAATCGTCAAGAAGTTTTTACACTACTCAAGAAAAAATATGAAACCACCCTCGGCAGTGGCGTGGACATGGCCCACCTCATTTTCAACACCATGCTGCTTGGCTGTAAGTATGTCATGATTGGCAATGAATACAGCGCCAACTACCCTAATCTCATGTATCAAGGCTACATGATCAATCACCAATACATTAAAAGCATCCATTTTGCTGATAAAATCAATCACTATCTGGATGAATGTGTGACCCAAGATTTTAATTACTATTCTCCTTTTTTTGGGTTGTATGAGATCAACATTGCAAAAAAGCTCTTTGTTGATGAAGAGTTTTTAGAAGTGTGGACGAGTTGCAATCACACAACAGCAGAAGTTAATTTTTGTTCAAATTGTGCCAAATGTGCCTTTACGTATCTCGTTAGCCTTGTTCATACTTCAGAAAAATTTTTAAGCAGGTACTTTTCTAGAGATTTACTGCAAGATGTAGAACTCTTCAAGCCGCTTCAAGATTTCACTGGAGAAAAACCACTCGATTGTGTTGGAGAAAAAATTGAGGTTTGGACAGCTCTTGAGATACTTGCTCAAAACAGTGCTTTTCAAAACAAGCCCGTTATCCGTTATTTCACTGAGAAGATACGACCCTTCATAGCTGATGATTTGGCAAAATTTCATCAGGAAGTGTATGCTATCCAAAAAGTCCCTACCCATTTACCTCTAGAATTAACTAAAATCATAGAAGACAACTATCAAGCCTAAACTATGCAAACCGCTCGCATCTACATCTTCGGTGACAGCCTCGTTTACGGAGCTTGGGACAGCCAGGGTGGCTGGTGTGATCGTCTCAAGCAAAGGCTCCATCATCACAAACTCAACTCCACAACCAAACAAAAATTCCAAGTCTATAACCTCGGTATTGGTGGCGACACTTCCACTGCCTTACTCAAGCGTTTCCCTGCAGAAATGGCCGCTCGTCATCGCCCTGATTGGCCAGCCGTGATTGTGATTGCCGTTGGCGCCAATGACACGCGCAAGAAACACATCGACGGCCCCTCACTCACCGACCTCACCACTTACCAGGCAAACCTAGAACAACTCATTACCCTCAGTCAAACTTACACGAATCAAATCGTGCTGGTTGGCATCGCTCCCATCAAGCCGGGCATCCAAGAACTCAAGGGGAGCTTCTTCAGCAATGAAACATTCGCTGACTATGACGCAGTCATAACAAAGATTGCCGATAAATATCAATTACCCAAAGTAGAAGTCATGTCGATTCTTGGTCAAAACACCTCCACACTCCATAGCGAAGATGGTGTTCATCTCAACGATCTTGGTCACCAACAACTAGCAGAACTGGTGTGGCCGACCCTCGCTCAAATTCTCCAGGTATCATAAAATAGCCATGGACATCTATGCTTGGTATTACCCTCAGTCATTCTCACCTGGCTTGGCTCGGCATCCAGCCAAGTTTTGCCCTCGAGCAATTATCCCGTCGCTCCCTAAGTTACGTTCGCCTTGGTAGCTATTGGTCGGAAATTGAATCAAGAAACGCACATTATGATTATCGCGCACTAGAAGAGTGGCTTGATGTGTTTGAGCGCCGCCAACAAAATGTTGTACTCACCGTCGGAGTCAAAGCACCGCGCTGGCCAGAATTTTACTATCCTGATTTCATCACTCACAAAGACAGCTCACATCCTGAAACTCAAAGCAAACTTCTTGACTTCATCAGACACACCATTACTCATGTGCGCCACTATCGCTGTATTAGTCACTGGCAAGTTGAAAATGAACCACTTGATCCAAGTGGCCCCACTAACGAACACATCTCCTCACAACTACTTGAACAAGAAATTAGCCTCGTGCGACAACTTGATCCAAGACCAATTCTACTCACTCTCTGGGGCAACGCACTCCGTCGACGAGGTTTCTTACCTCAGGCCAGTGAGCTAGCAGATATTGTCGGAATTGATCTCTACTATCGTCAGTTTGCAGGATCAATCCTAGGTAAACACATCTACACTGGGCCAGAAAATGAAGCAAAGCTGCGGCAAACCCTCAGTCAAAGTAGCAAACCCATTTGGATTACTGAACTACAAGCTGAGCCCTGGGAAAAAAATGAGGCTTCGTATCTAGGAAATAATCCCGCGAGCATCAGTCCCGAGTTGCTTGAACAGAACCTGCAGCGAACTAAGCTCCTGCCGGTTGCTGAAATTTTGCTGTGGGGTTTTGAATATTGGCTCTATCGTAGTCAACAAGGGGATCAGCGTTATCTTGAACTTTTTGATCGCTACAATCACGATGACTAATACGGTGGTCAAAGTAAGCAACGCAAAGCAAGCAGCACATAGTTTTCTCAACCAAGAACTTCTATAATTAATCAGTCATGTCCGTCATCACCCTGTCACTCAAGCGCAGTCAAAGCATCAAAGGCTTGGCGATTATCGCCGTGGTACTGGTGCATGTTTTGGCCTATTTACCAGGTATTTATCATGGGAGATGGCAGTTATTTTTCATCGGCATCGATCAACTAGCACGCTTTTGTGTACCTGCTTTTTTACTCATTTCAGGTTATGGCTTGATGTATAAGTATCGTGATCATACACACATCAACTATCTAAGTTTCCTCAAACATGCCGCTGGCAAACTACTACCACTCTATTTAATCTGGAGTTTGGCTTCGATCCTCATCATTAAATCAGTACCTACCTGGTCTTTTTTCAATCAACCAATGTCACTGTGGGTGCAGCTGCTCTTTGGTCAGGCCGACTATCAACTTTATTTTGTGATTGTGTTATTGCAGTTTTACCTGCTATTTCCGCTGCTGTGGCGCTATCGGATGCACTTATCTTGGGTACTCTTGGTCGCGCTGCTAGCACAACTGAGCTATTATCACTTGTTCATTTCAGGCACCAGTAATAATGAACGCTTTGAGTATGTCTTTGGACTGTCATGGATTGTCTATTTTGTCGCTGGCATGTACCTCTACGAGCGACAAATGCCGACTTGGCTGATTCGTCTTGCGCCCTGGCTGAGTGCTGGCACAGTTGGACTCGTGGTTTGGATTGCACAACGACAGATTAATGCTGGGATTGACCCTCTGCCGGTATTGAAATTCACCAAGCTAAGTATTGTGCCCATGACGCTTCTGCTTAATCTCAGTCTGATTAGTGCTAAGACACTGTCAGGGAAAATTTGGACCGCGATCAGCTCAATGCTTACGTTTCTTGGTCGGCATTCGTATCTGATTTTTCTCGCTCACACCCTGGGTCTGCGCTTGCTCTACAGCCTCGTCACTGCGCAACTCGATTGGCAAACACTTGCTCGCACCAGCGCACTGTGGCTAGGCTTAATTGCCATCAGTCTTTATCTGAGCAAAGCCAAGCAGAGCTAGGCTTTCTGACTGCTTTTTGTTACAATAGGAAATTCCTCATTCACTGAGGCGCACACGGAGGGATCGCATAGTGGCCGAGTGCAGCGGTTTACTAAACCGCCAGGGGTGTAAAAGCTCCTCCAGGGTTCGAATCCCTGTCCCTCCGCCAGATTTCAATATCGTCAATTTTGTTGAGATTTTCCAACGGTTTCCATAGCTTTGTTAGTCTGGTAGAAGTAATTTTTCCATCCAAATAATTGGAGTTCCAAAGTACAGATTTCATTAAATCTCTTTTTATTTTGTCATCTCCGTTCTCAAATAAAAAAGATAGCTGTATAGACTCATTTTTTATCTCTTCAGCAAGTTCCAAAGTATGGACGACATCTTGCTTAACTTTTTGTTTATTAATGACTTGTAATTGAGCCAATTCATTTTGATAATCTATTTTTCTTTGATCAAATCTTTCTACTGAAATGCGATCATCAAGATACATATCTTCCAACTTTTTTAATCTGTTTTCTAAATTTTTGATTTGTTGCTCAATAGCTAAATGAGAATTATTATCTTGTTTTGATTCAGCTAATTTCTTTTTCTTGTAAAGGTCAAATGATAAATTTGCTCTTTTTGGATCTAACTCAAATTGAGAAAAAAATTGTTTGAACTCATTTTTAATATGATCAGTGTCCCAATATATTTTATGTTGCTTGCAACTACCCTTACCATTTGTGCAGCGATAATAAATGTATTTACCCTTAGCTATTCCTGCCGTTATTTTACAACCACATTCTTCACAGATTAAAAAATCTCTATAAACAAAATCACGTTTTTGTTTTCTGGGTCTACTTCGATCAAAGATAATATTCTGAACTTGATCAAATAAAGCTTTTGAAATCAGCGGCTTGTGTTTGCCAGAATACAATTGACCTTTTCTTCTGATCACTCCGTAATATTCTGGATTGATTAGCATTCTATGAATCTGAGAAGTGTATTCTTTCTTGCCACTTCTAGACCTAAAACCCTCTTCATAAAGTTTCTTGGCTAAAGTTTTAATCGAATATTCTCCACTAGAAAATAATTCAAAAGCTCTAGTAATAAACGGTGCTCTAATTGGATCTGGCTCAATTCCATTGCCAGGAATTATGTTGACATAACCAATCGGAGCATAAGACGGATACTCCCCTTTTAACAGTTTACTTTCATTGCCTGCCTTCACTTTAACCGATAAGTCTCTTGAAAAATGAGAGGCGGAGCTAAACTCAAAACACATAAGCATTAAAGATTGAACATTATTACAAACTGAGGTTGGAGTGCGAACCTCCTTTAAAGTTCCTTCCTGTATTAGTTTGATAATAAATCCGCCATCAATTAAATTTCTAGCTAGTCGGTCAGCGTGAACCACTAAAATAGCATTAGCCTCCCCATTTCTAATTCTTTCTAGCATTTGGGCAAACAAAGGTCTATTTTGATCTTTACTAGCACTTTTTGATTCTTTGATAATAT
>CAITDX010000009.1 GCA_903891335.1 uncultured bacterium | reverse complement strand
ATTGTTGACCTGAGATCTTCTGTCGTAACCTTCTTTTTTGTGACCTCCCCACTCATTAAATTGGGGGTTGCGGCGGTTGTCAAAATTATTCATTTTTCTATATTCCTATTGGCTTATTTTTTTAAGGTAATTTCCATTTTTAAAAACAAAACCAAATAAATTCCTCCAATTTTACCTCATATCCTATAATCTAGTCAACCTTTCGTATCTAATCAAGAATTTCTGCTGCAATCAAGCTTGCGCTTCAAGATCAAAACGAGTATAATTGAACTCTTCAAACGTAATTTAATCACAAAGGAAATCCTATGGGTGCATTACCAAAGAACAAAATTACTCGAGTTGAGCAAGGCAAGCGTCGTGCTGGCAACAAGGCCATGGTCAAAAAGGATCCCAAAACCACTGCTGTGCCTTTGCACAAACAAGGCCTGGTAGCGAGTATTCGTAAGAGTTTGGGTCTCTAGTCCAATTTGCCCCTTGAAAAAGGCTAGGCTCTCCCCTAGTCTACTTTTATGTATTTCTTAGATGATGAAGATCGTATTGGTGGTGATGATCGCCACCAGAGACGAGTATTGCTGATGCAACTGCTCTTTGCTGGTACGTTTCAGGCAAGCTCGAATGTAGCTGAGCTGGTGTCTCATGATGAGCTCAGTGAAGCGGATCTGCAAGCAATTGCTGCTATTCAACAGGCTCTACCAGAAATTGACGCACTGATTGCGGTTCATGCGCCTGAGCGACCTTTGAGTGAAATCAATCAAGTTGATTTGGCGATCATGCGCTTAATCATCTTTGAAAGTCAAGCTGAGGCAACTCCCAAAAAAGTCTTGGCCGATGAGGCAGTTGAACTAGCCAAAGAATTTGGCAGTGAGACCTCAGCTAAATTTGTTAACGGAGTATTAGGTAAAATTTTATTTCCTGCTGCAGAACCTGCTCCAGAATCAGAAAGGTAATTATGGTAAAAATTGACGAAACTGTTTTTCATCGTTTGCGTGCTCTTCTGCATGAGCTAACTGGTAACGATATGGAAGAAATTGTTCCAGAATCAGATTTGGAAGAAGATTTGGGCCTTAATCTGGATGTTGACTTGAGTCGCTTGGTGGAAGCCGTTAATCGTGAGTTTGAAATCCATCTCTCAGAAAAAACTGTCTATCAAGAGTTAACCGAAGAAGCTCATCCTAGTGTCGCTGAGTTAGCGAAATTGATCTATGATGAGTATGAATTAGGTTAAAGAATCAAGCCTATTATGGATATCAATTTTCGCGATCCACAGCTACTCATCACTGCCCTCTCCCATCGCAGTAGCCTCAATGAAAAAAGTCAGTCAGGCACCACTGCTACTGAATCCAACGAACGTCTGGAATTTCTCGGCGACGCGGTTTTGGAACTAGCAGCAACACTCTATCTCTATCAGCAGCGCCCTGATGAAGATGAGGGTAAGCTGACCGCTTATCGCAGTGCCCTGGTGCGCACGGAAACTTTAGCTGAACTTGCCAAAGAACTCGGTCTTGATCAGCGCATGTATCTGAGCAAGGGTGAAGAACAAGGTGGCGGTCGAGAAAATACCAGTTTACTGGCAGACTTGATGGAGGCAGTTATTGGTGCGCTCTACCTCGATCAGGGTTTTCCCGCAGTTGAGCAATTTTTACAAGCCAAGCTTTTTCCTAAATTCAATCAAATCCTACAAAGCAAAAGCTATAAAGATCAAAAGAGCCTCTTGCAAGAGGAAGTCCAGGCTAAATCCTACGGCACACCAGTCTATCAGGTAGTTAAGGCTGTTGGTCCCGATCATGACAAAGAATTCACCGTGGAAGTTCTTGTTGATGGTCAAGTCTGGGGAGTTGGCACCGGGCATAGTAAGCAAGCTGCTTCTCAGGCAGCAGCTGCAGCAGCTCTACAAAAGATCACTTGAGAAATTTGCAATTTAGCGGTAAAATTCATCTCTATGCTAAAAATCAAACTTGCTAGATTCGGTAAAAAACATCAACCCCACTATCGTATTGTGGTCAATGAGGCCCGCGATAAACGTGACGGTAAGTATGTAGCCCTCCTTGGTCACTATAGTCCAGTGACTCCTAAGGAATTGGTAATTGAAGCGGCTCTCTATCAAGAGTGGCTGCAAAAAGGTGCTCAACCTACCCCAACTGTTGCCGCTTTGTTTAAGCGTTTCCAGTCTGGTAATCCTTTCCCAGCTAAGAAGGCTAAGCCTTCCAAAAAAGCTGTCGCTAAAGCCGCTGCTGCCAAAGAAGCTGCCGCTACTCCAGTTGAAGAAGCTGCTTCCACTGCAGAGGCTCCTGCTCAAGAAACTACCGCTCCAGAAGTTACTCCAGAAACTACCCAAGCCTAACTTTGTATGAAAAGCTTACTCGAATTCATTCTCCTACGCATGGTTCTCCACCCTGAAGATGTGGAAGTATCTCAAGTTGAAGAAATGGGTTTGACGATCTACAAGATCAAATTGCACCCAGAAGACATCGGTCGAGTCATCGGCCGATCTGGTAATGTTATTAAGGCAATTCGTAAACTAGCTCAGGTTCGAGCGGTCAAAGATCACCTTAAAGTTCGTGTGGTCTTACAAGAAGAATAATTATTCCTCGATAGTTGCTGCTTGTGTGCTGCTTTGTTGCAGGCTTTGTTCTAGTTCTTCAATACTTTGGTCTTGAATACCAAATAAGTTACCTCGGTCGCCAGTGATGACCTGGCTTTGTTTTTCCAAATCACTTGGAATAAGCTGGTTAATGTTATCAAGAATATGGCGTTCTGCGAGGGTGATATCCGGCAAGGGATTAGTAATCGTGGTTTTGATTGGTTGAGTGAAGTAGAAGCTGCGTAAAACCAGATCTGCTTGAGCTAGAGCATTGGTGTCCTCATCGATATTACGATTGATCGCAATGCTGGTAATAGTGCTAATCGGAGTGACTTGTTCAATCAGGCGCAAAAACTCCTGAACCTTCCAAAGAGGTCCACTTACACTAAAGTCTAGATCAAGATAGTCATAGCGTTGAGCGTTGCTGCTGGTTTTGACCTTGGTCGAGTCAGTGGCGATCTCTCCTGGATTGAGAGTGAAATTTTTAATGACCACTTCAGTGCTGTTGGCGACCATGTTGAGATTGTTGAGGATTTCCAGGAGTGGTTTGTGAGATGGTAGGACTTTGTCGATGTCCGATGACTTATTGAAGTTAGGGTCAATCGCGAGTTGTTTGAGTTGTTCAGTTTTTTCATAAAACTTCGCGAGCTCAGCGGCGCGATCTTGTTTCTTTTTGAGATCTGCCTGGATGGGTCCGATTTGTTGAATGACGCCAATCAGGAGCATGAGGGCACTGATGATAAAAAATAGTATCCCCAGCACCAGTTCTTTGCGGGTATTCCAGAACAGACGATAGTTAAATTCAGTTTTATGCTCAATCATCTTTTTTTAACTCAAGCTTGAGTGTCAATTTATAACTGCCATTATCAGTACGAGACAACGCGCTCTTATCAATTTTTTGATATTGCTCTCGGAGAGCACTTGAATCAAGAATTTGGTTGACTTCTTCCATCTTGAAGACATTTTGACTGCTTAATTGCAAAATTAGTCCACCCTGATCTTCCTGATAGTTCATGCCAATAATTTCAGCAGCATCAGTGAGAGCACTGGTGAAGTAGGTCATTGCCTCCTGTTTGTTGCTGCGCTTTTGGTAAATTTCACTAATGACTTTGATTTTATTGACAAAAATTAAGTAATTAAGCTCAACCTGTTCTTGAGCTAAAATGGTATTGCGATACTCCTTGATATCATTTTCATGCTTATTGATTTGGAGATTGGTGTAGAGTTTAAAGCCAAGTGTGGCAACCATCAGTACCACCGCAGCGCTAAGGGTATAAATACTATAACGAAAAATGAGCACGTCTTGTGCTTTTTGTTTACTCTTGAGATTGACGCGATTTGCCAAAAAATTAATGATGATCATGGTTAGAGAATTCTGGCAATTAAACCCATGCAAACGCTAAAACTAACGTGGTTCTGTTCAGGAATCAATCCT
This sequence comes from uncultured bacterium, assembly GCA_903891335.1. Lineage (GTDB taxonomy): Bacteria > Patescibacteriota > Microgenomatia > UBA1400 > PJMF01 > UBA1364. Next base: position 1,895 of record CAITDX010000009.1, on the reverse strand, counting down.
TTGGCTTTGGCAAATGGTGCTGCTAGGAGCACTTCCACTCCCAAGCTTTGACTCATTTTTTCTACCAGGCCCTTGAGTGCGGCTGGTCCGCCAGATAGCACAATTCGCTTGATCTTTTGCTCTGGTTTATTTTGGTTGAAAAAGCGCATGGTTTTTTGTAGATCGATGAGTAAATTATCAATAATTGGATTGATGAGAAGAGCTAATTTACCTTCAAGTTGGGTAGGATCAAGACCGTAGTTGATTTTGTATTCTGCAGCTTGCTTGAGATCAAGGTTAAAGCTTTGAGCGATGGCCGCATCAATGAGATTGCTACCCGTTTTGGAATTAAAGACAAACTCAAACATGCCGTTGGCGGTCACTGCAATATCGTTTCCACTTGCCCCCATCTGCACAATGATGGTTTCGGGGTCACTGCTTTCGATATCAAGTGAGCGAATCACTGAGAAAATTTGTGTTTCAAGGAGAGTGGCTTCGATACCAATATTGAGAAATATGTTATTAATGCGCTCAATAATTGATTTGCGCGAGCCAACGAGCAAGACCTTCATAGTGCTATTGGGTGTTTTTTTCTCTGGTTTTTGAATGACCTGATATTGGAGTGAAAGGTCATTTTTGGGAATAGGGATATTTTGCTCTGCTTGCCAACCGATGGCTGAAGCAAGCTCAGCATCACTAAGGTATGGCACTTCAATGACTTTACTGGTGACAATTTGTTCTGGCAAGCTCAGGCGCACGTCGGTTTGTTCGAGCTTATAATCATGAAATAGATTGGCGATTACTTCTGCCATTTGCATGGCTTCTTGATCTGTTTTTGGGATGACTAAGCCTAGCTTGTTTGGCGTTTCAATAGCCTTAATGATTTGTTGGTGTTTGCTATCTTTGGCGACAACGATTTTGATCGATTGCGAACCAATGTCTAGGGCAGTAATTGGCATACAAGTATTTTTTTACTCTATTTATCTATAGTGCTTCCACTTACTAAAGCAAAATCCATGAAGCTGGGAGCAGCAGGTAACGAGCGTTTGACTTCAATCGCCTTGGCGCTGCTACCATCAGGCATCTGTGCTAAGGAAAGAATGGTGTATTGTGCATTTGCGATTAAGTTGTTGCTACCGTCAACCATCACGTCAGTACCTCTACCAAGAGGAATAATGCGTAAAAAAGCATCTTGGTTTTCACCAGCAGCAATGGCATAAGTGTATTGAAATTGATACGGACTGAGAGTGGAGCTATTTACGGTGAGGAGGTTTTGGTCTGCGGCTTGAGGGCAATTGCCAATCATACTGTATTTAACGTCATAACTACCTGCATTATTGAAGTAATGACCAATGACTAGGTTCGCAGCCCCATCCGTGCAGTTGCTTTGTGACCAACGAATTGTTAGATTGCCCGTTTGACCGTCGCCGACTCGAATTTCTAAGCTAGTTCTCTCTGGGACAAAGCCAGTAAAAACTGGTGAGCTGGTAATACTGACTTGGTTAAGGTTGACATCTTCAAATGAAAACTCGCTGGGGAGCTGTGCATTTTGGTCACTTTCGAACTGAAAAATATTCCCAAGAGCTTGTTGAATACCTGATTCAGCAGTGCTAAAAACGCGAGCAGTATCTTGCTGAGCAAGGTTGATCTGACTTTCCTTGATGGTGCGATTAGCGATGGAAAGACCAACTACGAGAATGATAGCTGAAATAAGTAGGACAATAACGCCAACTTGTCCAGATTGATGGCTGCGACGATGCTGTTTTTTTGACATGCACGTTCCATGATAGCAGAAATGAAGGGATGCTCGCAAGTTTCGCTCTGTGATACTTAAAAAATTCCATTAGTTGGTGGCGGCAGTGATGGTGTTTTTACTTACTTTTTCTAAGTAAGTGGCAATTAGTGAGGTGCGGGTT
>CAITDX010000008.1 GCA_903891335.1 uncultured bacterium | reverse complement strand
TTTTATATACCTAAGCTACAATACTATGCAGTATTATTCGTAATTTGGCAAGTCTATATTTTCTATGTCCAAGCCTAGATCTTTGAGTGTTTACGAGCGCAATCAGTTACTTAAGTATAGTTATAAGGAAAGTGACTTACTTACTAAAGGTAATCTGCCCGTTGAATATCTTACTGGCTTTGTTGATTTTGCAGGTTTATGTTTGCGGGTTAACCCAAGTGTCTTGATTCCTCGAGTAGAAACTGAGGAAATGGTGGAAATGATCAAGCAATTTATGTTTGCTTTATCAACTACTCAAAACTTGAATTCTGGAAATTTTTTGGAAGTAGGGACAGGAAGCGGAGCGATTAGTGTGGCGATTTTTGATTTTATGCAAAAACAGCAATTGAGCTATCAGATGCACGTGACTGATATTTCTGCCACGGCTTTAGAAACAGCAAAGCAAAACTTCATGCAATTTGGGGATTCAACTCAAATTATGCAACAGGTGCGATTTTTGCAAATGAATTTACTCAGTGAGCTGCCACCCTCAACGTTTGACGTAATCGTTGCTAATCTACCATATTTACCAAGTGCTTCTTTGGAATTTTTAGATGAAAGTGTACGAGATTTTGAACCACACCGTGCGCTTGATGGAGGAGCTGATGGTTTTGTGCTCATCAATCAGTTGTTGGAGCAAATTTGGCAAGGACAATTTTTAAGGAAAACCGGTAAAATTTTTCTAGAAGTTGACGTTAGTCATACATTAGATTTCCTGCAGAATGAGTACCCTGATCTACTCAACCGATTTGCAATTACACCACACTTTGATCAGTTTGCCCGTCATCGTTTTTTAGTGCTAGAGCTGCTCTAGCAATTGTTCATATCGTTGCGCTGCTTGAGTAATGTGATATTTTTTCATAAAGTCTTGCTGTGCCTTGCGTCCAAGTTGTTGACGGAGTTTAGGGTTGTTTAAGAAAATACGAATTTGGCGAGTAAGATCAGTTATGTTTTGGTCTTGAGCCAGAAGAGCGTTGTGTCGATGAGTAAGGAGCTCGTTGTATGGTGGACGATCGAATGCCACAATTGCTTGGCCGACTGCCATGGCTTCAGTGACGACCAAGCCGAAGCCTTCTAGGTCCCAGACTGATGGGCACAGCACGATGCTTGCTCGATGAAGATAGTCCCAATGATTATCAACCTGATCTAGGAAAGTAATTTGAGTATTGTTTGCTGCGAGTGCGTGTAATTTTGCAGCCTCTTCTCCCTTACCGATAATAAGTAGCTGTAATTTGGGGAATTCTATTTGTAATTGCTGAAAAGCTGCAATTGCCAGGTCCTGACCTTTGTCTTTTTGGAGACGACCAATGCAGACTAAAAAAGGAGGTGCTGTTGGTTTTAATTGGTTCGAATGGGTGGATGGAGGATTGGTGCCACAAGGAATCAGCACAAGTTTTTCTTTGGGAAAAATTCCCCGGAGTGCTTTTTTTGTTTTCATTGACGAAACAATTATTTTTTGAGGGTAATTTTTAATTAATGTATATAAGAATCCTGGGATACTATGTAATTTCTCAAAAAGAGGCTGTAGTGGGCCGTATTCAATAAAAACTATCTTCAAATTGAGCAATTTGCAGAGTGGGGCAAGGATAATTTTTTCAGAAAAACCAGAAGCAATGATAATAGTTTCCGCTGCAGTACGCTTAATTTCAACTAAAGTAAAAAAATAATAGACACAAGCCAGCGGTAGAAGTACTAGGCTTTTTAGCAAGCCCTTATGATTGCCCGCAAAATCAAGATAAATGGGTATGTTTTTTTTATGAATGGTCGATTGATCATCCAATACTGTTTGATTGCTGGTGAAGAGGGTGATCTGGTGATGGCGCTGTTGCAATTCAGATAAAAGCTCACTGGAAAATTTTTCAGCACCGCCAAAATCTCGACTTTGTAAAAAGAAAACAATCTGCATCATGAGTGATTCTATCTTTTTTTTATGATTGTGACTACAATGTTCGTCATGAAAAGACAGTTTCAAAATGGTAAGTGGGAACACGAAATTAATACTCGGGACTTCATCGCACAAAACATTACGCCATATGACGGCGACGCTTCCTTTTTGGTAGGACCCACAGAGGCAACTAAAAAATTATGGGAACAGGCGCGCACTTTGCTTGCAACTGAAACGAAGCGCGGTGGAGTGCTAGATATCGATATCCAGATCATTCCTTCGATCACGAGCCATCAACCAGGCTACTTGGATAAACATCTAGAAAAAATTGTTGGTTTTCAGACTGATGCTCCTCTCAAGCGAGCGATTAAGCCATACGGCGGAGTGAGAGTGGTTGAGCAGGCCTGCGCTGAAAATGGTTATGCACTTGATGAAAAAGTGATTGAAATTTTCACCAAGTACCGCAAATCACATAATGATGGTGTCTTTGATGCATACACCAAAACCATGCGGCAACTACGCTCTTCAGGAATTTTAACTGGTCTACCAGATAATTATGCTCGAGGTAGAATTATCGGTGATTATCGTCGTGTAGCACTCTATGGCATTGATCGCTTGATTGAAGCGAAACAAGCAGATAAAGATTTGCTTGATGGAGTTATGACCGATGAGGTGATTCGTCTGCGTGAGGAAGTGAGTGAACAAATCAGAGCCTTGTCTGAGATGAAAGTGATGGCTGCGAGCTATGGTTTTGACATTGCTCGACCAGCTGAAACTGCTCAAGAGGCAATTCAATGGACTTGGTTGGGCTTTTTAGCAGCCTTGAAAGAGCAAGATGGTGCAGCGATGAGTCTTGGTAATGTAAGTTCCTTTTTTGATATTTATCTCGAAAGAGATTTAGCTGCTGGTGTGCTGGATGAGGCTGGAGCACAGGAATTGGTTGATCATTTCATTATGAAATGTCGAATGATTCGTCATTTGCGGATGAATGCATATAACGAGCTCTTTGCGGGGGATCCTACTTGGATTACTGAGGCGGTGGGCGGCTTTTTTGCCAATGGGCAACATAAAATTACAAAAACCAGCTTTCGTTTTTTACAAAGTTTATACAACCTAGGTCCGTCTCCTGAACCAAATCTGACTATTTTGTGGTCAAGTAAGCTGCCAGCTGGTTTCAAAGAATTTTGTGCCAAGGTTTCCATTGACACCTCCTCACTGCAGTATGAAAATGATGAACTGATGCGCGAAGTTAGTGCGTGCGATGATTATTGCATTGCCTGCTGTGTTTCCATGATGGAAACTGGCAAAGAAATGCAGTTTTTTGGTGCGCGCTGCAATTTAGCTAAGGCCTTGTTAATGGCTCTTAACGAAGGTAAAGATGAAAACAGCGGAGAAATCATTGTTCCAGGAATTGAGCGATTGACTGACGGACCAATTAGTTATGAGGATTTCCAGGTGCGATTTGAAAAAACTATTGCCTACCTAGCCAAAGCCTACGTTAACACTATGGACGTGATTCACTACATGCATGACAAGTACTACTATGAACGAGCACAAATGGCGCTGATGGATACTCATGTTAAGCGTAATATGGCTTTTGGGATTGCCGGATTAAGTGTGGTGGCAGATTCAATTTCAGCCATTAAGTATGCCAAAGTAACTCCAATTCGTGATGAACAAGGTCTAACTAAGGAGTTTCAAGTTGAGGGAGACTATCCGCTTTATGGTAATGATGATGATCGGGTGGATAGTATCGCAACTGAGTTAGTGAAAAAATTCAATGCTGAGCTCGGTAAGCAACACATTTATCGCAACGCCACCCCAACCCTATCAGTGCTGACCATCACTTCAAATGTAGTGTATGGCAAAAAAACTGGCGCTACTCCCGATGGTCGCAAAGCTGGTGAGGCTTTTGCACCTGGAGCAAATCCCATGCATGGTCGTGATCACTCAGGGGCAATTGCCTCACTTAATTCAGTGGCCAAGATTGATTATCGGGACGCGCGCGATGGGGTTTCCAATACTTTTTCAATTGTGCCCAAGACTTTGGGTGAAAATAAAGCTACTCAAGTTAAAAACCTGCTCGCAATGCTTGATGGCTACTTTGAGCAAAAGGCTCACCACCTCAACGTCAATGTGCTCAATCGGGAAACACTTGAAGATGCCATGCAGCACCCTGAACTCTATCCACAACTAACGATTCGTGTTTCTGGTTATGCAGTTAATTTTGTTAAATTAAGCAAGGCTCATCAACAGGAAGTGATTGCTCGTACTTTCCATCAGAGCATGTAGGACATCATGTTGCGGATTCATTCAATTGATACTTTTGGTACGCACGATGGCCCAGGAATTCGCTTGGTGGTTTTTACTCAAGGTTGTCAATTTCGGTGTGTGTATTGTCACAATCCGGATACACAGGATTTGGAAACAAGTGCTATGAAATTGCTTTCAGTTGAGCAAATTTTGGCAATTTTGCGCAAAGGAAAGTCATATTATGGTGCTGATGGAGGACTTACGGTTTCCGGAGGAGAACCGACACTGCAGGCCGCTGAGTTGATCGAGCTTTTTACAGCATGCAAACAACACAACGTTCACACTTGCTTGGATACTTGTGGCGCCATTTTTGATCAGACAGTTCAACAACTTTATGATTTGACTGATATCGTTTTACTTGATGTCAAACACATCGATCCAATCTGGCATCAACGCCTGACGAAGGCAAGTAATGAAAATGTACTCAAAAATGCTGCCTACCGAGAGCAAACAGGTGGGGCTATGTGGTTGCGCTATGTTTTAGTTCCAGGTTGGACTGATCAGGAAGAGCATCTTCATGCTTGGGCCCGGTATTTTCAGGCTTATCGCAGTGTAACTAGAGTTGAATTGATTCCTTATCACGAGCTTGGTGTCTATAAATACCGAAGTCTTGGTCGGCCATATGCTTTGGAAGGAGTGAGTCCACCCACATTGGCAGCAATTACACAAGCTGCTACTATCTTTCGGAACTATTTAGGAGATAAAGTGGTAGTAGTGTAAGCTAGTACCTTAGAAAGCTGGTTATGAATTTTCAAGCACTCTTTCAGCCACAGGCGATTGCGGTTATTGGGGCTTCTAGTCACGAAAAAACTGTTGGTAATGATGTGGTCAAAAACCTAGTTACGCAAGGTTTTGCTGGTAAGATTTATCCAGTCAATCCAAAGATTGATGAGCTCTACGGATTGCCGGTTTATCATCAGACGAGCGATATTGATGGTGTTATTGATCTAGTGGTTTTGGCAATTCCAGCACGTTTAGTTGCTGATGAAATTAGAATAGCGGCAACCAAAGGCGCAAAAGCTGCAATCGTAATCTCAGCTGGTTTTAAGGAAACGGGTAATGGTGCTCTAGAAAAAGAATTAGCGGCAACTTGTGCAGCGAACGGGGTGACCTTGGTGGGACCGAACTGCTTGGGAGTAATTAATCCCTCATATCGCATGAATGCCTCATTTGCTGCAGTTATGCCACCTGCTGGTGAAATTGCTTTTATTTCTCAGAGTGGAGCTTTATGTACCGCAGTTTTGGACTATGCCAAATATTTAGGGATTGGCTTCTCAAAATTTATGAGCATTGGCAACAAGGCAGCAATTAACGAATTGGAGTTAATTAAATTTTTGCACAATGACTTGGCAACTAAAGTAATTTGTATTTATGCTGAATCACTCGAAAATGCTCCAGATTTTATTGCGACCTTGCGGGAGCTCAATCGAGGTTCTAATCCCAAACCAGTAATTGTTCTCAAATCAGGAAAAACTGAGGCTGGAGCAGGAGCAGTTGCTTCTCATACAGGCTCATTGAGTAGTGGAGATGTTGCATATCAAGCACTTTTCCGCCAGGCAGGTATCATCAGAGCAGAAAGTATTAGCGAACTGTTTGATTTAGCGCAACTTTTCGCCATGAATCAAGTGCAGAAAATTGAGCAGGTGGCAATTTTGACTAATGCAGGAGGTCCAGGAGTTTTGGTCACTGATAGTGTGATTGAACATGGTTTGCAACTGGCTCAATTAGAAGAAAAAACAGTTACTGCTTTGAAAACAGTTTTGCCGGCTTGTGCGAATTTTCACAATCCAATTGATATTCTAGGAGATGCGGTAGGAGAAACGTATGAGCAGGCATTGGAGATTTTAAGTCAAGATGCACAGATTGATGCCCTCATTGTTTTATTAACTCCGCAGTCGATGACAGAGCCAGCTAAAACTGCCGAAAGTATTGTGAGGCTCCGTCAGCATACCCAGAAGCCCATTGTGGTTAGTTTAATGGATAAAGAACTAGTAGCGGAGGGCGTGGAAATTTTGCGTGCTAATGATGTTGCACAGAGTGCTTTTCCTGAGGCCGCGGCGATTGCTTTGGCTAAATTTGCAGATTTTTGTCGCTTTGCTTTGCAAAAGAACGAAGCCTTTTTGCAATTCACTGATGTTGATCGAGCTCGTGTTAGTGAAATTTTTGCTGGTGCCCGTGAGCGCAAGCAAACGAGTTTTCCCGAAGCAGAAGCAATGGCAATCATGCAGGCATATCGTTTTCCACTGCTAAAGTCAGCAGTAGCCAAAAATGCATCGCAAGCCTTAGAACTTGCAAAGGAGTTTGATTGTGAATTGGCTATGAAAATTGTTTCTCCAGATATTTTACACAAAAGTGATGTGGGAGGAGTGGCCCTTAAGGTGACCAAGGAGACGGTAATTCAAGAATATGAGACTATGTTGCAACGAGTTCATGAGCGTAAGCCTGAGGCTCGGCTAGAGGGAGTGCTGTTGATGGAAATGGCAAAACCGGGTGCTGAGTTGATAGTCGGTGTTAACAAAAATTCACTTGGAACGATGCTGATGATTGGTTTAGGTGGTATTTATGTGGAAGTGCTTAAAGATGTTTCTTTTGCTTTTGCGCCACTAACTCGTTCTGACATCATGGATTTGCTGGATGGATTGCGCTCAAAGAAAATTTTGGAAGGAGTGCGCGGTATGGCAGCAGCTGATAAGGAAGCAATTATCGAGGTAGTGGGACGGCTCGCTCAGTTAATTACTGATTTTCCAGAGATTGTCGAGCTCGATATCAATCCACTTTTGGTTAATCAAGCTGGGGCCAAGGTTTTGGATGCGCGAATCGTGATTGAGGCGATCTAGAGAAATTGGGTCCGAAATCGCTACGCATCTTTTGTATCAAAACTCCAAAATATGCTAAAGCATCTTTCCTCCGAAATATGCACAAGGCATCTTTCAAACATTGATTCCGAAATATGCTAAAGCATTTTTCCTCCGAAATATACTAAAGCATCTTTCCTCCGAAATATGCTAAAGCATCTTTCGTACCAGCTCCTTTTTTGCATGTGCAAAAAAGGAGGGTCCGAAATATAATCTAGGTGTGAAGTCAGCTATTTATGCATTTTCCGGTGATCCAATTACCGTAGGTCATCTTGACATCATCAAGCGGGCAGCGGCGGTTTTTGACCGACTCGTAGTGGCGATTGGTGTTAATCCCAACAAGCACTATTTATTTTCTCAGGAAGAACGAGTCGAAATGGCTCGACGATCTGTATTGACGCTACCCAACGTTGAAGTTAAGGCTTTTACTGGAATGTTGGTAGATTTTGCGTATGAAAATGAAATTGACGTGATTGTTAAAGGTGTTCGCAGTGCTGCAGATTTTGCCTATGAACTTAACCTGCATAATCTAGGAGAAAGTCAGAATCTTGGGATTGATACTTTTGTTCTATTTGCCAAATCAAGCTTAGCTCATGTGAGTTCTAGTGCAGTCAAGGAAATTCAGCTCGAGCAAGGATTGATTCAGGATTATGTGGGGCCATATGTCAAGCAATGTGTAGAAGCCAAGCTGAGTGGTCAATATATTATTGGTCTGACGGGTGAGATTGGGAGCGGTAAGTCATATGTTGGTGAACAGTTGGTAGCTTTGGCTAAAGAAGTTGGTTTACAGGCACATTCAATTGAACTCGATCAATTAGCCTGGCAAATTCAATCAGATCTCCAAGAAGCGAAGTATGCAAGTGTGCGAAAGCAAATTGCAGCGGTTTTTGGGTCAGGTGTGCTGACTGAGAATGGTGCGATTGACCGCAAAGCTCTGGGAGAAATTGTTTTTGGCAGTCAGGCTGCTTTAGAGCAACTCAATGCGATTATGGCAACTCCAATTCTGGTGCGATTGCGCAAAGAATTAAAAAACAAACAGGGGTTAATTATCCTCAACGCAGCGTTATTGGTTGAAGCGCAAATGAGCCAATTGACTAATTACAACATGATTTTATTGCAAGTAGACGGTCAAGTTCAGCAAGAACGGCTGTTAGCTCGTGGTTTGACTGCTGAGCAAATCCAGCGAAGATTGGCCAGCCAATATGATTTTACTCGCAAAAAAGAAATTTTAGAGCAAGCAATTACTGATTCCAAGCAGGGACAACTGTGGATTTTTGACAATACCAAGGCGACTAAGGTAGAAATCAAAAAACTTCTTGAGCAAATTAGAGCCTATTTTAAAATGTAAGATCTAGTGAAATCGGACAGTGATCCGAACCCAAAACTTCTGGATGAATGGCTGCACCTGCAACGTGAGGAAGCAAGGGTTCACTTACGAAAAAATAATCAATTCTCCAGCCGACGTTGCGTTTTCTGGCTCCACTGCGTTGACTCCACCAAGTGTACTGATCAGTAGCATCAGGATGGCGTTCGCGAAAACTATCAACAAAGCCACTCGCGAGTAGCTCATCGATCCAAGCTCTTTCTATTGGCAGAAAACCAGAAATGTCTTCGTTTTCCTTGGGTCTGGCTAAGTCAATTGGCTGGTGGGCGGTGTTGACGTCTCCACAAATGATGATGTTTGGTTGTTGTTGACGAAATTCAGCTAAGAACTTGAGTAGAAATCGATAATAG
>CAITDX010000007.1 GCA_903891335.1 uncultured bacterium | reverse complement strand
ATCAGCCACCGCAGCTAGAAAAGCCACTGTACTCGCGCTACTTGAACCCAAACCATAGGCACTGGTAAATTCATTTTTGCTCGTCACTTCTACTGCTTGAGTTTGCGGAAAACGCTCCAAAAATAACGCGTAGGCAACTTCAATGAAGCGCACTGCCTTTGGTAATATTCCCTGACCAAGTTGATCGAGTGAACGACGATATTCGTGCACCCCCAAATCGGCAGCAGAGAGCACGAATTCATTACTTGCACTCGGCCGAACAGTCACTGATAAACGCAAATCCACGGCCGTCACTAAACAAGGATACCCAAAGACAACACTATGCTCACCTAGCAGCATGAGCTTGCCTGGAGCTGAAACTTTACTAATTTTCATTGTATTTGCCTCGATTATTGCCCAATTGAGTAATTATTGTTGACACGCCAAGTCTATTCACTTGCTCACGCAGAAAGACGCTATCCTCGTGCCAAGCTAAAATAAAACCAGAACCACTGGTTTTGCCCCCCGCTCCCGTGATTTTCGCTACAATTCCCATCCGCCACAGCTGCTCAATAATATCCTGAGCAGCAGCTCCCACGACTCCCAGACGAGCCAGAAGCAGATGATTTTCTCGAATTAATGACACTGGGTACTTTCCCTGCTGCAATTGTGACACAATTGCTTCACTGACGGCACCAATTGCCACAATCAGTGCTTCCCGCTCTGGATGGTGCGCCACCAAAGCCACCATTTCACCAGTGCTCTCAGTGGCTGCTCCAGAATCAACAAGGGCAAAGGTTTGTTTGGTCAAAAAGTCACTCTCCAAAGGAGTGGTAACACCTTGCTGAAACAGCAAACTACCGCCATGAACAACGATGCTTGGATCAGCACCACTGGAACGACCATGGACATACTGTTCTGCTTCTAAAACTAAGGGATATAGTTTGGCTGAGGAAAGATGCTGGCCATAATATTCAAAAACTGCCGTTATCACTGCTGCAGCCACTGCAGCTGAAGAACCCAAACCAGATTTTGCTGGCAAGGTACTGGTAATTTTTAGGGTCAGAGTAGTTTCTATGTCACGCACTCCCAATTCTCGACTGCACAGCTGCAGTATGTGTTTGAGGTAGGGATCAGTTGTGGCGTGATTTACAACCCCAGAGCTTGACTCCACCTCACAAGTCACACCAAGCGACAGCGCTGACAAAAGTGCCTTGTGTCCATACACCACACTGTGTTCACCAGTAATAATAACTTTGCCAGGATAAAAACTCATGGGAGATGGGTGGCTTTCAAACCATACACAATTACTTCATGCTGATGCTCTTTTTTGATTTTGCGCAACACCAACTCCACCTGATCACCAATCATAAACTGCTCGCCTGCAGCCCCCATCACTGATATCCTACCCTGCTCTTGCTCAAGCTCAACTAAAACATAGGCGTAAGGAACGAGCGTACTCTGATCACTGGCTGCCACTTCCATCATTGAGGTCGCCACGACTCGCCCTTTTTGACCAAGATACTTCGACCATTGTTGATGAGAGCGCCAATATTCAGTAATTTTCATGAACGTTTTTCTCCCAAAATCGTAACAACTGCGGTTGCCCCACTACCCCCAACATTGTGGGCGGCGGCACAATCAAATTGACCAGCTTCAATTAATTTACTCAAAAAAGCAACTTGCTTGACTCCGGTCGCTCCGACTGGATGACCACAGGCCTTCAATCCACCTGAGGGGTTGATGATCACCTTCCCGCCAATCGTCGTTTTTCCAGACTCAATCGCAGCAGCCGCTTCTCCCTTGGGGAAAAACCCCAAATCTTCAGTGGCTAGAATCTCGGCAATACTGAAACAGTCGTGAACTTCAGCGGCTTGAATGTCAGTTAGCTTAATATGTGCTCGACTCAAAGCTTGCTGCATCGCGTTTGTGCTTGCACGCAGTTGACTCAGATCTTGGCGATCCATCAGGGCAAGCGTATCCTGACCTTGGCCAAAACCAAGAATTTGGGTGCGACGTGAGGATGGTTTGCTACTGAGAATTACTGCTGCCACTCCATCACTAATTGGAGAACAATCGAGTAAGCGGAGTGGCGAGGCCACGAGCGGTGATTGATTGACTTGTTCGATGGTAAATTCTTTACGAAATTGAGCCTTAGGATTGGTGAGCGCATGGCGATGATTCTTGACTACGACACTGGAAAGTTGCTCACGAGTCGTGCCGTAGCGCACCATATGATAATTAGCCAAAAGTGCATATAAACTAGGAAAAGTTGAGCCATACTCTTTCTCGCGACTTGCTGCCGTAGCCAAAATTGCACTCGCCTCACCAGTGTTGACATCAGTCATCTTCTCAACTCCAAGGACTAGCACTGTTTTATATAAACCACTCATCAACGCTTGACTGGCTGCTGCCACTGCCAAACCACCAGAAGCACACGCGCCTTCAACTCGCATTGCTGGAGGAAAGTGAGTAAACTGCTCACTCACCAAAGCTCCGAGATGACGCTGCTCGTTGAAACTTCCTCCGGCCTTGTTGGCAACAAATATCGCCTCGATTTCACTCTGGTCAATTTGGGCATCAGCAAGCACACCCTGTACACCTTCTTTGATCAAATCAGTGAGACTTTGCTCCCACAACTCACCAAAACGGCCGGTGTAGTGACCAATAACCTTAATGTCCATGGCTATTCCTTACCTGTTGATACCTCGTGATGTCTAGGGTTTTCAAAGCAGCAATTTGTGTTTGCAGTAGCTGCGACCAACCCTGGCGTTGCTGCACTAGCTCAGCTGTGGTTTCCAAAACAAATGCATCAGCTCCCGCTCCAGAACCATAGGAACACATGAGAATTTTAGCCCCAGCAGGAGCCTGATCCAGCACTGCTGCTAAGGCCAAAAGTGAAGCTGCTGCGTACGTATTACCCACTTCTCGAACCACTAGTGAGGGAGCTAGCTGCGCCTCACTAAATCCAAGTTGCTTGGCAATTAACTCGGGGAATTTAGCATTAGGGGTGTGAAATACACAGTAATTGAAATCGCTCGCCTGCAAGCCAACTTCTTCCAAGATGGCGCGAGTCGCCATCGATACATGTTTGAAGTATGCTGGCTCACCAGTGAAACGACCGAAGTGTTCGGGATAGTCCGCTTTTGGTTTGCGCCAAAAGTCTGGGGTATCGGTGGCCACAGAATGGCTAGCGAGAATATGAGCGAGAATTTTTGGTTGCGATGAATCATTGGTTTGTCCTGACGCTGCGTCTCCTCCATGACCGAGGATGAAGGCGGCGGCGCCAGCCGCCGCAGTGTACTCAAGAGCATCACCTGGACGAGCTTGGGCTGTATCGGCTCCAATCGCTAATGCTGCTGGCATTAAACCAGCCTGCGTATACGCACTGCAAATTTGCAGGGCCTGCGAGCCAGCTTTGCAGGCAAACTGTAAATCAGCTAAGCTCAAGTGATCACTCAAGCCCAAGGCCTCTTTGACCACAGTGCCCGATGGCTTAACTGCATACGGATGACTCTCACTCCCGATAAACAAAGCCCCGACAGCTTGACGGTCAACCCCTTGTAAACGAGAGAGGGCTAGATGAGCCGCTTTGGTGGCCAAAGTAATTGCATCTTCATCTGCCCCGGGAACTGTTTTCGACCAAACCCCCAGAGATTTCATCAATGCCTGATCTTTACCCTGACTTTCAGCAATGCTCGTCGAAAGCACTTTCTGCGCTGGCAGAGCAGTTCCATAGGCAATGATTCCGGTATTGTGTAACTGCATAATTTTATCTTGATATATTTGTTGCAGGACGAGCGAGACGTTGATGTGCTCCAGCAAGGGTGTGATTACTCAACGCTGCTAGGCCAGAAATTTCAGCCGCCAAAACTCCAGTGGCGAGGATTTTTGCCAAATCAACTGCGCTAACTGATGAAGTGGTAGCGCTAAGTAATTTTCTAACTTCAGTTTGAGCGGGCAAATTAAGTCCTCCGCCAACAGTTCCCAGAGGTAAATCGGGTAGCTGCACGGCCACATAAATTCCATCTGCAGTCGGTTCGATGATGGTAGTCCCCTGACTAGCCTCGACGACGTGTGCCATATCTTGACCAGTGGCGAGATAAAACGCCGCTACCACATTGGCGAATTGCATTTGTGAGGACGGTGAACCAGCTAGATTGGAACCAAGCACATTTTTACTCTGATGAGTTGCTAAAAGTGCTGAGCGAGTGGTTTTGAGAGTCGAGGTGATAATGGCATCGCTCAAAAAAACCTCAGCTTGCGCACTCAAACCTCTTCCGAATAATTGATTGATATATGATGGTTTTTTGTCAGTACACACATTGCTTGAAAGCGTCACCATCTCAATTCCTTCATAGGTACTAAGAAACTCATCCCACAGGTGTTGGAGCGCAATCGTCACCATGTTCATGCCCATTGCTTCCTGGGTATCGAAAACAAATCGCGCAAAGACTTGTCGACCTCTAATGAACGTTTGTACTT
>CAITDX010000006.1 GCA_903891335.1 uncultured bacterium | reverse complement strand
TAGCTACATTTCTTTTGGATAACCGCTGAAAGCATCTAAGCGGGAAACCATGCTCAAGATTAACTTTCTCCATTAGACCGGTGGGAGACTACCACCTTGATAGGCTGCCAGTGCAAGCATGGTGACATGTTTAGCTTAGCAGTACTAAGTGTCGATCGAACAAAATCTTTATCAGTTCTTTGAAACGTCATATTTGGTAACAGTTTACTTCACTTATTAGCGAACAATTCGCTAATTTAACATCTTATTTGTGTCTTGCGAGTATAATCGCTTGATGCAGCGTCATAAAAACGTTTTATTCTGGTCTCTAGAGCGAGGTGGTACCAACTCTTCCCATCCCGAACAGAGTCTTGAAACGCTTCAGCGCTGACAATAGTTAGGGGTTCTCCCCTTGCGAAGATAGGTCGAGGCCAGAATAAAGCGTTTTTTTTGCATCTGAATCAGTCGCCTTGCACGTCACACCCTCAATGACCACCTCTAAATAGGTGGTTTTTTTATGGGTTTAAGATCGTAAGTGAATTTTAGAGTGTCGTCCAAAAACTAAATACGACAAACGCAGCCAGAATGAGATTGAGTAATCCAAGCAAGCTCACCCCGGATGAAAAACTAGTAATCAGGGTTTTTTTCATAACCTGAATCTGACGAAACATAATAAACGTATAAATCAAGTAAAAAAGTGCTCCAGTCACAAAAATAAACTTCAGAAAGTAGTGCAAAATCGGGATGTTGAAAATATCAATCATAGGTTGCTTTGATACTACGTAACTCGGTCTTCGATTTTCTCTCTTTCCTCCTCAAGAATGAGCTCATTCATTAATTTCGTAATCTTCGCTGGTTGAGGAACGTGTTCAAATTCAAATTGAGTTTTTTCACCGGCAGTTTGGATGAGAATAGTACCGTAATCAAAAACGGCTGAAAGCGGGCCGACTGATTTTGCCGTCACATCTTCGATGTTTTCAATTTTGGCGCTACTAATATTGCGATGAATCATGGAATTGAAATCCACATCGATGACACGTTCATCAGTGACGATATAGACATTGAAAAACCACATTAAAAATCCTTGCGTCACCAAGCCAAAGGAAAGGACTATCCAAAATAAATTAAATGCTTGCAAAAAGTCATTTGGAAATAAACTCAGAAAGCCAGAGAAATCAAGCAGCGCAGGAATACCAAAAATAATAAACAGCAGAATAAAGGTTGGTTTCACCTGGGTAATGAGGTGCTGGCGGAGTACGAGCACAATATTTTCTTCTTTATCTTGAATGTCGAGGTGGATGTTGGTTGGTTTGGCAATAAATGCCTTGAAAAAGTTACTGCTTTGCTGCTCATGTTTCATCACTTCAGAATACTCTTCAATCTTTTTTTTCTTATGAGCTTTGATGACGACTTCTTTGCTTTGCTGCATCTTCAGTTTGTATTATAGCATCTTTGTGGATGGAGGGTAATTTCACTACTTTGCTTATCAGGTAAAATTTGCTATTCTTTGACATAGTTGTAATAAAAGAGAGGATATATGGCAGTTAAAAAATCACCAACCAAAATCAAGGCAGTTGCTAAGTCCAACAAGGCAGCGAGTAAGCCTGTTGCTAAGTCAGTCGTCAAGTCAGCTGAAAAACCAGTCAAAAAAGCTGCTGCAGTTACCACTGCAAAAGTGACTTCAGCTCCTACAGCGAGTAAGACTTCATTTATGATGCCATCAAGCATGACTCCTTCTAAACTAGATGCCAAGAAACTCATTAAACCATTAATCTTGTTAATTATTTTGGGAGTTGCCTACTTGCTCAAAGATGAGGTGATTGTTGCCTCAGTTAATGGTAAGCCAATCACTCGCTTTGCTTTAATTCAGAGTTTGGAGCAACAGAGCGCATCGACCGTGCTTGAGAATTTGACGCTACAGATGCTGGTTCAGCAAGAATTGAAAAAAGCAGGTATTGTCGTTACCAGTGAGGAACTCGATCAAGAATTGACCAAAATTGAAGAGCAGTTAAGTGCTCAGGGTCAAAATCTTGATGATTTACTCAAAGCTCAGGGACTCACTCGAGCTCAGGTGAAAGAACAACTTGCTCTCAGTAAGGGTTTAGAAAAGCTTCTTGCTGACAAAGTCACGGTTTCTGAAGAGGAAATCACCAAATACTTCGAAGATAATAAAGAATTTATGGGTGACGTCAAGCTTGAAGATGTGCGTGCAGACATTGAAGCACAAGTTAGACAAGAAAAGCTGTCGACAGAGCAACAAAAATGGTTTGCTGAAATCAGTAAAAATGCTGATATCAAATACTATAAATTTGCTCCCAGCAAAAATCTCTAAAGATCAATACGAATAGTGAAAAACTCTCTCCCGTCAAACGGAGGGAGTTTTTTGTTTAACTCTCCAAAACTGCCAAGAATGCATCCTGGTTGAGTTCAACTTTGCCGATTTGTTTCATTTTTTTCTTACCTTCAGCTTGTTTCTTGAGCAATTTCATTCTACGGGTGCGGTCACCGCCATAAAGTTTGGCAGTCACATCTTTGCGAAATGCCTTGATGGTTTCACGAGCAATGACTTTGGCCCCAATGCTGGCTTGAATAGGAATCTCGAAGAGCTGTCGAGGAATCACGTCTTTGAGTTTGCTGACGATGGCTCGAGCTTTGACCTCAACATTTTCTCTGACCGTGATGAAACTGAGTGCTTCCACACTTTCTTTATTGACCAAGATATCAACTTTGACGGCATCAACGAGACGAAAATCATGAAGGAGATATTCCATCGAGGCAAAACCAGAGGTAACTGACTTGAGTTTGTCATGAAAATCAGTGATGAGCTCAGCTAAGGGAATCAAGTACTCAAGTCGAGTTCGACTGCCTGAGCCAACACTATTTTCTAAGATGGCACGTTTATTGTGGGCTAGTTTCATGACACTAGGCACGTAACTCTCAGGACAAAACACGCTGAGTTTGGCAATTGGTTCAAGAATTTGTTTAACTCGACTTGGATCGGGCATTTCTGCTGGGCTGTGGATAAGAATTTCTTCTTGATTGGTCATGATAATTCGGTACGTGACCGAAGGAGCAGTGGCAATGAGATTAAGTCCAAACTCTCTCATCAGCCGTTCGCGCACAATTTCGGCATGAAAAATTCCCAAGAAGCCAACCCGTAGACCATTGCCCAAGGCAATTGAGTGGGTAGCCTGATATTGAAGAGCGCTGTCATGCATTGTCAATTTAGCCATTGCGTCTTTGAGATTGGCGAAGTCTTTACTGTCGACTGGGTAGAGCTCCATAAATACCATGGGAACTGGTTCTTTGTAGCCAGGCAATGCTTGGATATTTTCTCTAGCAGTGAACGTGGTGATAGTGTCGCCAACCTTTAGCAATGAGATGTCCTTAAGACCAGTGGCGACATAGCCGACTTCACCGGCCTTCAGCACTTCTCTTTTTTCTGGAAGCGGACTAAAGACACCAATTTCTACTGGTAGGAATTTACTTTGACTAAAAGTCAGATAGAGGTCTTGTTTGCGCATTTCACCATTTACAACTCTGACATAGGCAATTGCTCCTTGGTGACTATCAAATTTGGAGGTGATAATTAGGGCACGTAAATCATTTGCTTGATTTGAAAATGACCCAGTTCCATTCAGATCTTTTTCTTGAATGAGTTGGTCGCTGGGAGGAGCGACTTCACTGATAATTTTTTCCAAAACCGCCGCCACTCCTTGGCCAGTTTTTGCTGAAACTAGTAAAATTTCACTTTCATCAATGTCAAAGAACTCCATCATTTCCAGCATGGCTTGCTCAACATTGGCAGAGGGGAGATCGATTTTGTTGATGACGGGAATAATTTTGAGATTGAGATTTTTGGCTTTTTGATAGTTGGCCAGCGTTTGCGCCTGAACTCCTTGAGTGGCATCAATCAGCAAGAGAGCACCTTCACAGGCTGCAAGTGAGCGATCAACCTCATAACCGAAGTCAACATGTCCTGGTGTATCAATCAAATTTAGTATATATGTCTGCCCCTGATAAGTGTAGTTCATGCGCACGGGAGCTAATTTGATGGTAACGCCTTTTTCTTGTTCGATCGGGTTACTATCCATCATCCGCTCATGAAACTGGAGATCGGTGACAGTCTTGGTGAGTCGCAAAAACGCATCGGTCAGGGTTGTTTTACCGTGATCGATATGAGCAATAATCGAGAAATTTCTGATGAAAGGGTTGGCAGTAGACATGGTCAGAAAGCTTATTTCTTGAGTAATTTACTCAGAGAAGCTTTGAGACGAGCAGCCTTATTTTTCTGAACGAGGTGTTTTTTGACACTGCGATCAATTGCGGAAAAAGCCTGACTTAGTTTGTCAGCTGCTGGCTGTTTTTTCATCTCGTCGACAGCTGTCTTGAGTTTTGATTTCACCACACTATTGATGGTGGTTTTGCGCTGACTGACGCGCAGGGCTTTTTTGGCGTTCTTAAGTATTGGCATATGAGGGCTTTATTATACTAGAGGAGTGTTGTTTCAGCAAGACTTGATGGGCTTTGTGATCTACTACATTGTCAGACTGATCTAGTTTATAATTTGAGCAGATCATGATTTCACTGGCAAAACTTTTTAATGGAAATGCGCGTTGGCTAGAAAAAAAGCAAACGTCAATTTTGTCAGCGGCGTTGGTGATTACTCTAGCAAATGTGTTCTCTTCGGTATTTGGTTTATTGCGAGAGCGGGTACTAATCGGCCAGTTTTTCAATAATGAAGCTTCTCAACAAGCATACGAAGCGTTTCAGTTAGCCTTTCAAATTCCTGACTTAATTTTCCAATTAGTGGTAATGGGAGCTTTGGCAGCTTCATTTATTCCGCTGTTTGCATCACTTAAAAAACAGAATGAAGCGCAAGCATTTCGTTTTACTACGATTGTCATGAATTGGATTTTGCTTGTTTTCTTGGTTTTATCAGTGTTGGCGTATCTATTTGCACCACAAATTACTCATTTGCGTACGGGAGTTGGTTTTAGTGAAGCGCAACTAGAAATTGCAGTGAAGCTGACTCGCCTGATGTTGTTTGCACAGTTTTTCTTTGCTATTTCAAACTTCTTGACCGGAGTTTTGCAGTCATATCAACGTTTCATCGCTCCAGCTTTGGCCCCAATTTTTTACAATCTCGGCATTATGCTGGGTGCGGTTTTACTCAACCAGTATCTCGGGATTTATGCTGCAGGTGTCGGTGTGATCATTGGTGCTTTTTTGCACGCAGTGGTGCAATTACCGCTCGCTTGGAAGCTTGGTTTTCGCTTTGGCTTCGATTTTGATTTGCGTTTTCCCATGGTCAAAAAACTCTTTTCACTCATGCCTCCTCGATTACTAACCGTTGGTGTAACTGAGTTTCAGAATTTAGCGATGGGTTTTTTCGCGACCACGATTGGAGATTTGAGTTTTGTGGTAGTTAAGCTTGCCAATCGCTTAATGACTCTACCAATTCGTTTTTTTGGAGTACCGATTTCGCAAGCTTCTTTGTCTTTTTTATCCGAAGAGTCAGCCATAGAGAATCGACAGAAGTTTAATAATTTATTGGTGCAATCACTCAACCAAATTGCCTTTTTTGCCTTACCTGCCTCAGTGTTACTATTGATTTTGCGAGTTCCAATTGTGCGCTTGGTCTTTGGTACGGATAATTTTCCTTGGAAAACTACAGTGCTGACGGGCAAAGTGGTGGCGATCATCGCTATCTCGATTACGGCGCAGGCGATGGTTCAGTTGTTGGTGCGGGCATTTCACGCACTCAAAGATACGCGGACGCCATTTTTGATCACTTTGGCGACGGTGGTAACTTATCTCCTTGTTGCCTATGTGGCAGTATTTATTTTTAACTTAGATGTGCTTGGCTTAGGGATGGCGATTTCGATTACGGCGTTTACTGAGCTGTTGTTATTTGTCTTTTTTCTTAATCGACGGCTGCATTGTTTTGGCGGGAAGGAATTTTGGATGCCACAACTAAAAATGATTGCAGCCAGTTTTTTCATGGCTGTCTTTCTGTATTTGCCTTTCAAAATTCTTGATGAAGTGGTGTTTGATACATCGCGCACCGTTGACTTGATTGCTCTGACAATTTCGACTGCTAGTATGGCGACTTTGGTGTATGTGTACTTTTCGATGCTCTTTGATGTGCAAGAATTGGTGTATCTGCGTAATTTACTTGGCCGCTTTGGTCGCTGGCAAGATGCGATTGAGGATTCATCTGAGGTACTGTTGGATACCTCAATTGATAACAATGAAGTTTCTTCCAAAATTTGATATCATGGTAGCTACTAGCTGTTGGTAGCTATTGTTTGCATGTCGAAAAAAACTGCCCTAAAAAAACTAGACATCTCGATCAATCTAGTGCCTCAAGATCCTTTTTTTGAGACACCACTTGGTCGTTTCCTGAAATGGGCACTTTCGGTAGGCCGCTACATCGTGATTTTTACCGAGCTAATTGTGATTGTGAGCTTCGCTTCTCGTTTTACTCTTGACAGGATGGTAACTGATTTAAATGGATCTATCAATCAAAAAGAACGAGTCATCCAGTCATATGGAGATTTGGAAGCAGAATTTCGTTTCATTCAGCAACAAATTGAAGATCATCGCCAATTGAAACAAGATGCCAATTTGATTGATATTTTTCCAATTCTCAATGAAAACATTCCTCGTAACGTCGTGTTTGAGACCTTACTGATTCGTCCTGATGCGATCAATTTTACTGGCTCGGCATTATCTCAGGATGCGCTCAATGTATTAGTGAATAACTTACAATTAAGTCCTTACTTTACACAGGTGACGGTCAACAAAATTGAATCAAGGGGCGAGAAAACTACTGGTTTCAATTTTGATATGAAAGCGGCCATTAATTTACATGCAAAAAAATAGACAAACACAAGTCCAGCAAGCCTTGTTTGAATTCTACCGCAATCCTGTGGCGCGGGTTTCGTTGGAGCTAATTTTTTCGATTGTAGCGGTGATTTTCTTCGCGGTTTTTGCTATCCGCCCGACCTTGCAAACCATGTCTGATCTAGTGAAAGAGATTGAGGATAAGCGTGCCCTTGATGAGCAATTGACTCAAAAGATTGCTAGTTTAAACACCGCGCAAACACAATATGAGTTATTTTCTAAGCAATTTTACCTCCTCGATGAAGCCTTACCAAAAACTGCACAAATTACTCAAGCACTCAAAATCGTCGAAAAGATTGCCAGCGATAATCAGCTCATCATCCAAAATATTACCGTTTCGGCAGTGCCAAGTGAATTAGTCACTGCAAGTGCAGGTAATGCTACTCGCAACACTCTGACTTTCAATGTTGATGTGTTGGGTGATTATTTGCAGATTAGAGAATTCATTGAAGACCTAATGGATTCACGTCGGATGATGATTGTTGATCAGGTTAATTTCAGTCTGGGTAGTACTCGTCAGCAACAACGCGCGCTTACTGCCGTGATTCGAGTTAATTTACCGTATTACCAGAGTGGTGAAACACAAAGTGATGGAGCAACCCAAAATGCCAAGTAATGATTTTCAAAAACAGTTGAGCAAACTGCGTCGAGATAAAAAGATTTTGTGGCTGGGGGTATTGTTTTTTGTTTTAGTGGTGTTATGGATTTTGGTTGGCATTTTTGCCACAACCAAAACGAGTAGTATTACCCCTGCACAACGAGAGTTAGCTAAGTCTTTTGTACCTCGTCTTGAATCGAAGGTTTTTGAAGAAATTTTACAAAAGCAAATGTATGATGAAGGCGATTTGGGACTTTTTCCTATTTATGTGATCCAGAAGAATGAAGTTGATGGCTCAACTGGAAAAGTTGATATTATGCAGCAGTTTGTGTTGGTGATTGAAGAAGTAGCTATTTCTAGTGCTAGTGCTACTGCTACTGCTTCTATCAATGATGAGACTGATGAATCGACTATTAGTGGTAGTGTGGTTGAGGAAACAACTGATTTGCCAACCCAGTCAACGGATGATGGTTCGCAATGAAGGTAATTTGCAACTTGTTGCCGGTTCCGGAATCATGTAAATTTAAGGTAAGGGCATTTTTGTCTTGTTTTGTTTTTTATTATGCAGGTACAAACCACTAATACTACTACTGGTCAGGCAAGAGTTGCTCCGCCTTCGGTCTTAAGTACTTTGGGTAGTGTAAGCACTCCATCCACTTCTTCGACACCTGCTCCTTCGACCTCTACCACAGCAAGTTCAAATCCTGTTGCAAGTTCTGCTTCAAATATGACTACAAAACCAGGAGTTGGTGCTGTAAGCTCGCCTGTAGCCAGTGTCACAACTACTCCTGTGACGCAAGATCCAGCAGCACTTCTCGCCGAAAAAGGCATTGATCTTGGTCCGGTAAAAAAGAAGTCTAGGGGTAAAAAACAGATTCCTACTGTGGTTGGTTTATTAGTTTTGTTTGTGGCTTTAATTTCCGGAGTATTGCTGTTTGGTCAGGGTACTGGAGTGTTTGCCCCTCGCGCCACTCCTCAGACGACACCCAAAAACATTCGCATCACTAATGTCACTGATAAAACCTTTACCATTTCTTTCTATACCGATGAGAGCACGGTGGCTTTTGTTGAGTACGGTGAAGCGCCTAATGATCTCAAAAAGCAAGCAAGTGACGATCGCGATCAGCTTTCTGGGATTGTCAAAGATTATCGTTTGCATCACATCACCGTTCGAGGTCTAGATCCTGACAAAACTTATTATTACGAATTGGGGACGGGTTCAAATGCCTTTGACAATGAGGGTCAGCCTTATAGCATCACCACTGCTGCTAAACCCACTCAATCTCCATCGAGTAATCAAACTATCTATGGCAATGTTTTGACACAAGCCAAAGTTCCTGCAGAGGGGGCGGTGGTGTATCTGTACAGTGAGGGGATTGGTTCTTTGTCGAGTTTAGTGAAAGCTTCAGGTAGCTTTGGTATCTCTTTGAGTAATGCGTTCACTGCTGATAAAAAAGGATACGCGAACTTGACTGATGAAAGTGAAATTGAAGTTAAGGCACAAGGAATTGAACTTAATTCTTTTGCAAACATCAAGACTACAGTCGCTCAGGCCCAACCAGTAGCAGATTTGATGTTGGCACAAGGAACGACTGCAAGTGATGCTGCTAGTGTGGTTGAAGACCCTCCAGATGTTGACAAAGAAGCCTTACTCGCCAGTTCAACCTCAGCTATGGTTGATGATGTCACCATGGCAAGCGGAGCATCCTTACTGCTAGGAGAAGATGGTTTAGAAGGTGCTAGTGAAAGTAGTGTTGGCTCAATGAGCAGCCTAACAGCGGCTTTAGGCACAAGCGAAACGAGTGAGTCGGCTATGATTGCTGCGGAGCCAGTGGTGTTGGATCTCGATGAACTGGATGAAACTGCCTCTCCAGCTGCAGTTGTAATCGATACAACTCAACCGCAAATTAAGGCGACATTGCCGGCCAATACTGTTGTCAGAGTGGTAATTCACTCAGATACACAAATTGATGAGACCTATCAGACTGATGAGAATGGTAATTTGATTGTGGATGTGGCTGCGCTTGGCCAGGATCTAGAACCTGGCGAGCATACGGCAAGTTACAGTTATATTGATCCAGTTACTGGTGAGGAGGTGACCAAAACCTATAGTTTCACCGTTGCTCCTGATGCAACTCGCCAATTAGCGCAGGCTGCTACGCCAACTCCATCGAGAAATCCTACTGCGACTCCTGTACCAAGTATTCCCTATGGTTCGGGTAATCCGTTTGTGCCTTCTGTATCTCCCAGCGCGACTCTCTCTCCAGCAGTGACAACCACTCCGAGTGCTACTCCGAGCATTGGGTCAGCTGGAGCAATTATTGCCACCACTAGCGGGCAATATAGTGCTGGTTCGATTGGTACGACTTTGGCTTTGTTGGGTGGTGGAATATTCTTCGTTTTAGCTGGTGTGTGGAGCTATGCACTGGCTCGCTCGTTTGAGCTGAAAAAATAAGCTATTTTTTAGTTGGTTTTTTTGTGCCAAGGTTTTTTGCCCCTTCCTACCAGAGGTTTTTTGTAGTAAAGTGAAAGTAAGATTTTTTGTTTTTTGTATGCTGATATAAGGCACTCACAATAGAACAAAATACTGCAAAAAATGATTCGGCAACGACGCAAAGTATCAGTGGTTTCGTTTGTGGTTTTTGTGCTATTGATTGTGGCAACTGCTGTTGGATTTGTGCTGATGCAGCAAAATCAGGACACCAGACAACAGGCGTCAACTGAGAGCACCCCGCCTCATCTGCTCACACCAGTGGCAAGTGGAAGTCCTTCACCAAGTGTTTCAGGTTCAGTGACTCCAAGTCCAACTGTTAGCCCTGATTTGTCTAAGAAAGGTATCGTTGCGAGCTCCTATTCTGGCAATCGCCCTAGTACTGAATCGGCCTGTAGTGGTGTCTGGATGAATAGTTTTTGTTATATGCCTGGTGATGAGTTGGCTGGAGGCAAGATCATCGTGGCTAATGGTCGTTATAACTATCCCTACATCGAGGATAAACAAACCTACCAAAGCATTAGTTTTAATGCTCCTACCATCAAGGAAGTGGTTGGCTCAACACAAAATCTGGGCAACGACTGTAATAACCAAGGTCTTGCCATCAATGGCATTTGTTATGCCTATGGATCTACGGTCAATGGTTATTTAGTGATGCCTCCTCGAATAGATAATTGTTCCAATACGAGTGGAGATTATTGTCATTCGTTTTTGAAAAAAATTGAAGTTAGTTACTCAGATTGGCAAAATGCAGTCAATGCATATCAAGATGGAGGCAACCTCGACGCACTCAAGGCTTTGTATCAACAAACCTATGGAGTCGCTTTTAATCCTAACACCCTGCTTGACCCCACTGCTCCCAACGCTACCACACTTCAGGCTCAGGCACTGATCGCAGCACTGACCAACGCAGAGGTAATCAAGGGGCAGGCTGCTGCAGAAAATGCCATGTTGTCTTCTAATGGTTTAACTCCAGAGGAAGAATCTCGTTTTAATTACAATCAGCAGTTGATTAATGATGCGAGCTTAGCTGAGCGTCCTCAAGTGGTTGATCAACTCAGGGCAGGTCTAACTCAACAGGTGACGGTAGAGGCAGCACTGCATGGTATGTATAAAGACTTGGTTTATACAGAAGACGAAGCTGCGCTTGAACAAGTGGCCAAAGATGCCTTCCAAGAATTATTTGGCTATGATCCTGGCACTAAATATGGTGATTTAGATGGTTTGCTCGGATCAATTGGTATTGATCTGACTACTTTTGCAGCTGATCGTCAGGCTGCGGCCGCACAACGTGTTGAATACAACCAAAATATCGAAGAATTTGAGCAAGCCTACGCAGCCTATGCAAGCGGCACAACTACTTCTCTAGATGAGCTCAAACAACAAGCGCTCGATTTGGGAATTTTGACAGTGGAACAAGTCGCGCAGCTGCCTGATGAGGGAGCCTTGGCTTTGATTATTGCTAATGCTTTTGATAAGCCTCTTTCTCAAGCTCGAGTAGAAGCAGGTGTGACCATTGATAACAATCAGAAAGCCTATGCTGAGCGAGAATTAACGAGTCAATATGAAGCGAGTTTGAGGGAGGGTGATGGGGTTGGAGATCTTGGTGCTTTGTATGATCTCTATGAACTCTACACGGGCACTGCTTTGACTAATCGTGTGTCAGAAACTTGGTTGCGCCAGGAAATTTCCAAGCATAACGGGTCAGTGGCCCTTTTAGCTTTTCAAGATGATCAAGATGTGAAGTATTTGCAAAATTTCTATCAGGCAAATTTTGAAGTGGGCTTGGCTCCTGATGAGAGAATGCCGAGCAATCCGAAGAATTTACTTACTACCTTGTATGGCAATGAGACAGGGATGGAAATTTACTACGACGTGGTCTTACCCAATAAGCTCCAGTCAGCGGTGGCGAATTTCTCAATTGATGGTGGAGCAGAATTTAGACAAGTTTGTACCGAGTTATCTTTAGCTAATTGTGCCATTGGTCGAGAAAATGCCATCGATGCACTCGATGAAATGGTAACAATCCTCTATGCCGGCAAAACCAATGCCAATGGTGAAGCATTTAATGTGCCAGAAATGACAACGGCGATGGCTAACCAGATTTCAATGGTGGGTCAAGAAACTGAAAATCAAACTCGGTGGGAGTTGTTTATGGCCCAACAAGGTGCCTATGGAATGGCTCAGAATAATGCTGAAACGTGGGGTATGAACACTGCGATTGCAGAAGCTGCTTATGAAGAGCTTGATGACGCTCGCGATGCCTATCAAATTGCCATCGATTCGACCAAGGTTTTTGATACTTACAAAACCTTTGAATATGCCGAAGCCTATCAAGATCAAATTAGTGCCAGCACCATGGGTTTGGCCTATGGCAACGCATTGATGAATGATGATCGTAGCAATCGCAACTTTACTCAAGAAGAGTTGGGTTTAACTCCTGGTCAAATGCGAGGTCTTAGTTTCTACCAAATTGGTACCCAAACTTTTGGGATGACCAGTGCTGCGTCTGACATTGCCAGTAACTACGCGGTAGCTGCTCGAGATGATTATGCTGGTCCAGCTGGAACTTACTTGTCAAATCTAGCTATGAGTGGCGCTGAAAACATTGGTTTGGTTGATGAATATCAGGCGGTCCATGCTGGTTTTTACACCAATCCATCCTCTTCACTGCAAGCGGCTGCGACATATGTTGGTTCATATTTCAGTGCTTTGGAGATGAATGACCAGGCTCAGCGACTGGCTTTGAATAGTGGGGTTACTGATTTTACCTACATCGATCCCCTCGAAT
Source organism: uncultured bacterium (assembly GCA_903891335.1). Lineage (GTDB taxonomy): Bacteria > Patescibacteriota > Microgenomatia > UBA1400 > PJMF01 > UBA1364. The sequence continues at coordinate 13,751 of CAITDX010000006.1, read as the reverse complement.
ATGCGCAAGCTCAGGCAGCAGATAAAAAAATTGAAGTACTCTTTGAAAACTACGTTGCTCCAGAAGGAGAAACCAGTGTAACTGAATTCAAGAACTACCAGCAAGACTTGGAAATTCGACGCAGTGCTGACGCCTTAAAATACGAAACTATCGAAAAAGTAGTGGTACCGACAACTTCACTTGTTGTTTTGCCAGCAGCGTTGCTTTCTGGTGCCGGTGCACCAGTGGTATTTGGCTTAGCTTCAGCTGAGTTTTCTCTCTATCAGGGTGCAGCAATGAAGGGTCAAGCACTGGAGATGCAGCGCTACGACATCGAGACCAAAGAATATGCATTAATTGAACAGGCTCGCGCTCAGGGAGTAAGCGAGTGGCAAATCGACAATTTACGAGAAGATATGCAAGAGCAAGTTGATGTACTCAATAAGCAAGGCAATCTGATGTTGGCTAGTTCAGCTGTGGCTGCTTTTACCAGTTTTGGTGGTTGGGCGAGTAGTTTATCCAATGCGGCGTGGTTGCCAAGCACTGCTTCAAAGATGTTGTCCACTACGGCTGTTACTTTGAGTCGAGTGGGTCAAGCTGGGGGGACTGTTCTGAACGCGAATAATGCGATTACTTCTGGAACTGCTGCGGTGCAAGCGTTGCAGGCTGGCGATCTTGAGACAGCTGGTTTCAACTCTCTTATTGCAATCACCTCAGTTAGCGGTGTGGTAGGTAATGTAAATAATTTTCTGCAGCAAAATACAAGTGTGCTGCGCAACGTGATGAGTACTGCGCATAAAGTGGATCGGGCAGGAGATTATCTTGGATTTTTTACTGGTGGTTCAACTGACATGATGCAAGTGCAGGCAGCTTGTGGCAATGAAACTGAAGCCTTTGATCAGCAGCAATGTATTAATGCTGTAATTGGTTTGGCGCTGAGCGCTGGTCAGGATATTACGCAAATCACTAATAGCGTACGGGTTGTGAGAAACGATACTAATTTAGCAACACTAACCAAACAAGCCACTGAGGTTGGTTTGGAGATTGTGCGTTTGCAGGCCAGTGGGGCAACTGATGCAGATACTGCACGATTGCTGATTGAATACCAAGCTCGTCATGCTGAGTTAGCCAATAAAATTAGCACCCTTGATCCTAATCGCCAGATTGCTTTACCGGGTTCAAGTCAGTCGTACAAGGATTTGGTTGCTAACTTAACAGCCGACTTGAATTCGCAACGCCAAACTGCGCAAACAGCGAATGAAACTGATAAAGTCCAAAAATTAGGTGAACAAATTGAGCTGATTGCCAACAAGACAAATCAACTTGATGGATATCGTCAAGAAATTGATGAGATTGATAAACAGATTGATCAACGAGGCTTAGTAATGGAGGATGCTGAGCTAGCTGCTTTGCAAGCACAGCGAAAAGTTGCTCTCGATAATCTGAAAGCTGTCGCTAATGAGCTCGCGGTTGTGCCAGCCCTCAAAGTTCAACAAGATGCCATTGCCAAAGTAGCTGAGCAAAATCTAGCACTTAAAGCCCAAGAATCTCTGCTTAATATCGATATTTCCAAGCAGCAGGTGGTTGATGCGCAGCGAGCTCCAGAAAAAGTTGCTGAATATCAGGCCAAAGTTGCGGCAACAGGCAATGAGTTGCCGGTCGAAAAAACTGCTGCCAATCGTCTACTTGCCTTAGAGGTTTTGGAGGCTGACGATGTAGTGCGGACAAAGTTTGCGAATGATAATCCCATCGAAAAGCGCTCTACCTGGCAGAGACTTGTTGATTCTTTTAATGGTCAAACCAAGGCTTATCATCAGGCAGTTGATTTAACGCTTAAGTTGAGTGATCTGAAGACGGAGTTTGATAATGAGTCGCAAAAGCCCGCTACTCAACAGAACCCAGAGACCCTCAATAATCTCAAACGCCAAATCGCCATTACGAATCGCCAACTCCTCGATCAGAAATATATTTTAGCTAGAGGGGTGAGAGAGCCGAGTGGTAATTCTGTTGCACAAACAGTTTTGGCTGTAGTGACAAGTCCTTTTAGAGGGGTTGCTAATTACGTCGCCGAGCAAATTAAAGTTAATGATTTTAAGAACCTGGCTAAAAAACTTGGCACTCGTAATCTTGATTTGGCGAAACAGATTGCATCAACCACAGCCGAAATAGAACGTTTGAGAGCAGAAGATCCGACAAAGAATCAAGCTGAAATCACTAAACTCGAGCAAGCTCTGACGACCCTCCGAGATACAAGCATTAGCGCTCTCAAAGGTAATGCTCTTATCGAGGTTGATCAAAGCAGTGGTCATACAGTGTATAAGGTAACTCCTGCAGGAGAGGAGCTTGGTTTGAAAAATAGACAGTTGAAAGTTCTCAATGAAGAGTTGGAGGAATTTGAAAACTACAAGCGCAGTGAAACAGGAGTGCAGGACTTCAGAATTTTTAGTGATACCGGCAGTTTCAAAGACCAGGATGTTTTCTTATTGGCTGAGGTGGAGGCATATGGTTCCAATAATCGAGGGGCGGTTTTTGGAGCATTGCCTGGTATGGGCAAGACCGAAGTGGTTATGCCTTTTAATGTATTACTCAAACAGCGTTTGACTAAAATGTCGCAATTTGTTGTTTTTCCTGAACCGAAGCTAATGAAGCCCTGGGTGAGCGATGCTAATTTCACTCCCAATGAAGCTTTTATCAAATATGTTGAGTCTCGTTTTGGAGTGGGTAGTGTGGCGATCGTTAAGCCCAACGACCCAAGCACCAATCCTGACTTAATTAAGAATGCTAAATTTGTAATTACAGTCAAGGATGTAGCCTTTGATCTACAAAATACGGGAACAACTATCGGTGCAGCCATTAGACAAAAGTGGCGGCAATCTTTCGTTCATGCTGACGAAGTTGATTGGACTTTCAACCCCAACGAAAGCTATCGCCAAACTGGTAAACAAGTGGCGCTTAAAGAAAAACCAGAGTATCAGCGCTACTTAACCGCTCAAGAAAAAATTCTCGGTATTGGTGAGGACGGAGTATTACGCGGTACGGGAAATTCTACTTTACGTGACCTAATCTCTGAGTTAGTTGCTTTCAAATCTGTGCCAACTGCCATCACTCGTACTAGCGATGGACGAGGTGGGAAGTTTGCTGATCCTGAAGTCGAGAAGCAAATGCTTGGCCAATGGTTGGATACTTGGGGTGGTGCGAACAAGATTGCTGATTTTGATCTAACAGCTGACATTGCAATCGTTCGAGAAAAAATTAATACGTATTTGACTGCCAATACTGATGACGCAACGCTTCAACTAAGAGCTGAGTTAGCAGTCATCAATGAAACCGTTAACTTCCTCTCTCGCGTACCAGGTGAAGACTATGATATTAGCACGCTCACACGCACCAGCAATGGTGTCGATGAACTAGTGAAAGTAATTGCTCCTCGAGAACAGAATCGAGAAACTGGTCGTCAGTACAGCGCGGTGGCAGAAACTCTCCTATACAACACCCTTGGCGCCCGAGTGCTGGGGGTCAATGGCGATATTGATCTTACCAAGTTGACCATTGGCGAGGGTGGGAGCGACATCAACTACGCTGCACTCATGCTTGAGAGTCGAGGCTTCTCTCTCTACACCGGTACTCCAGAAACTGTAGCGAAGTTATATAAGATGGCCTACAACATCGATCTTAAAGTTTTCAGTGATTCCGCAATTGTTGATGTAATTAATCGATTCAAGGGGAGTGCCTCCGAGGTTTTTACGGATATACGCGATCAAATTAACACTCGTTTAAGTGAGAACAAAGACCAGGTTTTCGTCAACATGGTGGCAGGTGTCCAGAGTAACGAAGCGACTCTGCGTGATTTGGTGGCTGATTTATCTAGTGTTGATGCTGGTAATCAGCGCTATCGAAAACTATTTCTCATTGGTGCTAGTGGCAAGTATACGGAATATGATCTAGTCGATGGACAGTTGACATACTCGCGAGATTTCCCAAGTAGTGATGACTTAAATGCTCGGACTAAAGAATTGAATTTGCAGAACCAGCGCTACGTCAAATTCTATGAGTACGGCGCACATATCGGGGTCGATACTTTTAATGATGTAAATATAAGTCGAGCAGTGGGCCTATGTAATGGTTGTGACGAAACCACTGCTTCGCAAGGTATTAATCGTTTACGCGCACAAGTGATTGATGATCCAGCTCGACCAGGTAAGAAAAAAACAATTGCTGCGCCAATGGATTTTGTCTGGCTTGATGCACCTACCGGTAAGTCCGTAAATATCGATACTTTCGCTGCTTCACTGAGACAAAGACAGGAGGTCAATGAAGCCTTGGCAGAAGTGTTTTTCAAAGAAACCTTGTTAAAAAATTCAGTTGATCAGGCTTTTGCTGAGCTAATTGAACTAGCTCGCAGTGGCAAAAAAGGCTTCCTGGGGATTGGTGGTTATAGATCCAATCAAGATGTGTTAGCGCAGTTAGAGTCAGCTAGGCAAAAGTGGAAAGAAACGACACAGATGAACTATTTGCTTGGCAGCGATGATCTCTCTGCACAGGCAAAACTATCCAAGACTGCTGAGCAGGTGGCGGCAACCTATGCTGAGCTAACGCGACTACTTGCGGGCACTGGTGAACCTGCTCGGTTGTTAGCTGCTCGGGCTGATGGTGCGGTTGGAGCCTCTCCGGTAAAAGTAGCATTTGTTGAAGGCAAAGCATATCAACCGCTTGGTATTAAGCCATCGTATCGTCAGATTGTGGAACTCATCAATAATAGTTCTAAGCATTTAGACAGCGCCTCAATTGCATTTGTGGATAAAAGCTCTCCTCCAGCAGCAGTAGCTCAAGCAATTAATCGAGCGACTGGCGAAACCACTAATGGTGGTCAGTCAGGAGCGGGAGGAACTAATCTGAGTGCAGCAGCTAACCAGGCAGCTGGTGGTAGCAACCAGGCTCCGGTTGTAGCTACCACCAACCAGCGTCTTATCGCTAATGAGCAAGTGAGGAGCAGTGCCAATAGTGCTGCCTTTGCAAATCGCGGTGGCTTTTTCCAACAACTCTGGTTCGGCGTAGTCAATGTCGATCAACTCTTGCAAAACCATGAGTCTGACCTTCAAGAATTAATGGATAGAGTCGCAGCAGAGCTTGAAACGCAACGAACTGCTCAAGGGCAAGTCTTAGCCAACTCCAATGGCAATCCAGCAGTTATAAATGCTGCTCAAGCAGAGATAGATCGCCTCACTGGTATTTTGGGCAATGAAACTGAGCTGGCTCGTTTGGCAGTGCCGCGTTTGGTCGAGCAGTATGCTGATGAATACAGAGAGAATGGCTGGAGGGATGAGCCAGCAAAACTTGTAGTAGCAGTAACGGGGTCTAGAGTCTGGGTGGGAGCGGGGGCGCTGATTCAGCGCACTTGGGATAACCTCAATGCTCCTGATAACCCCAATGGCCAAGATAATCAAGGTCCTGCTCCTATCGAGCGGTTGGCGCAATTTAATTTGGCAAATTTTATGCTTGGTCCAGTCAATCAAGCTCGATTAGAGCAAGAGCACAGTCAGGAAATTGCAATTGAGGAGACCAGACTTTTCGAAGAACAAGAAAAAATCGAGCAGCAAATCCAGGATTTAAATGCCAAGCTAGGTGCGGCAACTACGAATGCTCAGCAACAGCTTGCTCTTCGACAAGAAATCGAAAAACTCCAGAAAGAACTTATTTCTCAGGATGATGCTGACGAATACCTAAAGACGATTCGAGCTCGGGCAGTCAAAACAGTTTCTGCCACCTATGCCAACCAATATCGTGAGGGTGGCTGGCTGCGGGCAGTTTGGGGAGATCGGCGCTATTTGAGTGTTGCCGAAAGCATTGGGCGAGGTGCTGGTAACTCGTTGCGAGTAAAGTATGGGTCAGGTATTACTGATGTTTCAAGAAAACATGCGCAAGTTATTTATGATCGAAACGGTGGTTTGTTTTTACGTGACGTAGGCAGTAAAAAAGGCACGCTCTTGAATGGTCTGCCGATTGAGAAATTAACGAATGTGCCACTTACAGAAGGCGACACGTTTATCCTGGGATCGGCAACGCATGGAGTTAGTTTTGTGGTTATTCGTGATAGTCGAGGTAACTTAGCCGTCCAGAGTCGAAATCCTGCTGCTTTGCTCACCAGCAACGACCTTGATGGCTGGCCACTTATTTTCCATGGCTTTTGGTCTATTACGCGGCCAGTTGGTGTATTTGTTGTTGGTGAGGGCCAACGTCTTTTGGCTGCATACCGTGAATCGAGAGCCTCAACTGAACGGAGTTGGGGTGTGGCTGCTGGTGAGCGGGCAGCGAAAATGGTGCGAACAGGAATGGCAGCAATTGCCAAGATGAGAGCTGAACGAAATCAGCAGCTTGCTGTCACCCCTGTTGTGAACCAACAAATGGTGAACCAACAAATTGACCCCAAAACTTTAGTGACAGCTAGACTTGTCTCTAAAGATGTGAGTCCAGAGGAATACTTGGCTAACTTAACTGAGCCATTTGACGTCATCATGGAAGCCTCTATTGCTCGAGCTGCTGATCCTAGAAGTCCAGAGAGAATTGCTTTGCGTGATCTTTATCGTGCTCGGTATGCAGTGCAGCTACAAGGATTGACTGCGATGAGTGAAAAAATTGAGGACTTGTTTGCCGATAATCCGCGCACGACTCTGGCAGAGCTGGAAGAGGTTTATGGTCGTTACCAAAAACAGTATGCACTTCCGGATAGTTCAAAACAAAGGTTGGTGGAGATTTTCAATCGCTATCAGGAACTACTTAAAAAAGTGGCGCAAACAAAGGCACAGTATGAGGTCAATCCAGAGGAATTACTGAGTCAGTTATTCGTATCAAAACCTCAAGAAAAGGTGGAAATAGAATATGATGAAGACTATGTGGTTATATTGCTTACTAAGAATGACTTTGAGCGATTGATTTCTACTCAGAAGGCACGAGCGCTTAGTGCTAGGATTGTTTCTTTAAACGGCGAACAACACTCGGCTAACTTTATTATGGCGGTGAATGGTGGCTATTCTATAGAAGAACAAGAGAGCTCTAAAGATCATGAATATCAACACATATTGCATAGGGAACTTTTTAGACTTGCAGCAGGGTATCGTCTTGATTCAATCGAAGATATTTATGCCCGTGCTGCTGATGAAATCATGGCTCATGTTGTTGGTGGCACCAGTTTTGAGGAAATTTTTAGAAAATTATCTGTCTTTAATGAGGCAGACAAAGATAATTATAGATTTTTTCAAATTGTGGGACTTGATGATGAGCAGCAAAAAAGCCAATATGACTTTGACTTAGCAAGTGCAATTGGTGTTTATGAAGACTTGCTTAATGCAGGCTTTAGCGATGCCGCTATCAGAGGGCTATTGGAGAGTGAGAACATGACCCGCTGGCCAAGATTGGCCAATCGGTTGTTGGGAGAATATGAAGAGGTAGTTTGGGAAGATCAGGTGATTGACCTGGTAGAGGAAATGGCTGATGAAGTTACCGATCCTGATGAATGGGTGGTTCTACCAAAAATTACTATCACAGAAGGCACAAGTGGAATGGGTCCAAGGCAATTGGTTGACTATGCTCGTCGAATTATCGATTTGTTTTTTAACCAGCAAGCTATTCAGAAACTTACTACAGAGCAATTGAGTCGATCAATTGAAGAAATAAGAGAATTTGAACGAAAGATATTGGAATTTGCTTCCGATGAAGCCATACAAGTTGTTTTAGACACTGAGATAAAAGAAGTCCTACTTTTGTTAGAAAGACAACTTATTTTGGCGCAACTTCCCTATCCAGTAATTACGTCACTTAATACTGGTGGTATTGATGGTGCGGCCATCCTCATGAAAAACTTACCTCGCTGGGATGTGTCATATGATAAGGAAGATCAAGTCTTAGAGATTACACCGAAATACCACCAAATTACTATTTACACTGCTGAAATAAATAATCAAAAAATTGCTGCTGACTCTCGTTTTACTACATTTTTCAATGGAGAACTAAGTTTAAACCAAGAAAAAGACCTTGATGGTTACAGAGCAATTCCCACCAGTGGCTTATGGAGCGAATATTTTCAATTGAATTTTGACAATCGAAGCGATGTTCCGATTCAAGAAACTGGTCGCGAACTAATTTTCAGAGGCATTAGTTTTGCGATGATGCAGCAACTTCAGCAGAAAGAAAATGGGGACGTTGGTACGGCGTTGGCAGAAATGGCGGAACTTGATGATGACTATTTTGACCTCGATCCAATTGAAAGACTTAATACTGCGTTTGAGGATGCTGCGTACGGTGAAATGCTTGGTATGGCTACTTTTGATGAGCCAGGTTATGTAGTTGTGACTCAAAAAACAAATGATGATTCAGAAACAGAGCAAATCATTCACGTCTATGAGGTTCGACCATATGCTATCCGGAGTAGTTCAATTTCACTGATTACTAATGATGAAGATCAAGTGATGGAGCTAGCTCTCTTTGCTGATGGACAACAACCGCAGGGAGCGTTTCTTTACAAGGAAATTAATTTACCTTTAGTAGCTGCTCGAGTTGAAGATCAACAAAGTGGAGATGAGGACTTAAACTCTGCACAAGATCTTAATGAGCCTCCAAAAATTGACTCTGAAAAAATCCAGCAATTTGTTGATCAATTCAAAAACCAGTCATATCGAGAATCACTTAATTTGACGCAAACTCAAACAGCTTTGACACAAGCTGATGAGTATTTAGATGCAATGGCTCTTTCTGGAATATCAGAATCAAATCCATTATTTATTGATACATTCAGAATTAGAGGTGAGCTGTCTGTGCAGCGTGGCACCATTGAATTTAGACAGAGAGAGTTGAGAGAAGCATTGCTTATTTATGAGGCAGATCGAATCTCGACCGAACTAGCTGATGCAGAAAACTATGATGTTGATGTCGCCACCCTTAATAGAAGAATAGTAGAAGCTAAGCAACAAATGATAGTTTATGAGCAACTTAGAGATGTGCGAGCAATCACCACTCAATTGCGAGATGATTTGCCAAGCAAAGTTCCCCACCTCAAAGAACATTATCTAAAATCTTTGGAGGGGGTTATGTATCAATTGATGTTTGATGAAAAAGGCTTGGTTGAATTACCTGCTGATAAGCCAGTCATTACCATTTCAGACCTCCATGCTCGGGGTGACTTTTTATTGAACGTCTTGGACCAGACGATTACTACAGAGCAAGGCCCCATGTCGGTCGCTGAGGCAATGGCTCGAGATTTAGTGATAGTGGTCGCCTTGGGAGATGGGATGCATTCTGAGGTTGAGGAAAATTGGAAGGATATCGGTGACACAGCCAATGATCCCAAGATGGCTGCTGAGATGGCTCGCTCACTCAATCTGATGAGGGCGATTATGGAGCTTAAATATAATTTTCCAAATTCTTTTTATTATCTCAAGGGAAATCATGATGATGCTACCGTTCTTAATGAAAAATATGCTAATGAGTCTTTCATGACTGCCCTGTGGATGACTGTAAATTTTGGTGAAGAATTTTTTGATCAATGGAAACGTTTTGAGACAGAGTTGCCGTTAATGGCAGTGCAGAAGAATTCTAGTGGTTTACATAGAGTGTTTACTCATGCAGCTCCAAGAATCAACTTTGTTGAAGATGGAGTGCGCTATCAAGATTTGAGTTTGCAAGAGATTATTAATAAATCTAAATATGCGTACTGGGCTTTGACTTGGGGTGATAATAGGAAAGATGCAAAGAAACAAGCGATTCTTCCAGAACAACTTGAGAGTGCCATCTCCCATCTGACTAGTTTATTGAAAATTAATCCCATTCGCACTACTTGGGTTGTGGGTCATCGTGATGTTGATCAGGGAACCATGTATCGTGGAGAGTTAAATAATCGCTTAATTCAAATTAATGACAAGAATAAACAGCTTGTGGCGATTCTTGATCCAGATAGTGAACAAACACTAGTCAAAGATGTTAATCCAACCACAAACACTGGCGATGAACTCTTAATTTCTCAAGGTAAAGTGGAGGTACGTTTTGTCGATCCGCGTTTAAGTACTTCTCGAATTGTGGACATAAACAACAAGACTTTTGGCATTCCTGCTGAAGCTAACAAAATCTACACGTTGCAAGCTAAAGATTTTTCTAGCCTAGCGACAGGTTTTGCTTTTGGTAGAAGTGCTGCTGATAACCATCTTTTTGTCCAACATGGGCGTATTAGTCAGAAACACCTTAAGTTGTTTTATTATGCCAAGCCTTGGTGGGATATATTCCCTGGCAATGATTCTGCTTGGATGCTTGTCGATGTTGGATCAACTAACGGCACTTTTTCTAAGAATCATCAGGATGGCAGGTTAGTCAAAGACAAAAAATATCCCCTCGCAAAAGGCGATGTGATTGATCTGGCAGAGACGGGTTTACAAATACGAATCCTGGATGTTGGCAAAGATGAAGTTAAGTTTGAAGTTACCGATCAAGGAACTGGGATTCTTGAAAGATCAGGAGAATTGGCCTCTCAAAATCAAAGCCAGCCAGCAGCGCAACAAAATACCACGCAAAATCAAACCTTCCTGCAAAACGCAGTTGCTTTCGTTCAGAGAAATGCAGCATTTGTTTTGACTGGTATTGCCACCGCCGCTATGGCTGCCGCCGTTTTTATTAGTAATAACACCATCGCTTCTGTCTTTGTCGCCATCGCTTCTGTGGCTGCTGTTTTAGCTGCAGATGCTATTACTGTATTTTGGCTCAACACCATCGCTAAGTTGGGAGTGAAATTTACAACTGAAATTGTCATGCTGGGAGTGCAATTTAAAATCGACTTTAAGCGCTTAGCTCGAATTGCTGTGGCTGCATTAATTTCAATTTATTTAATAGTGATGTTTGGTCGTGTTATCTACACCGCTAATAATTTCAATCAACAACCAGCTCAACCTACAGCTACCGAGCAAAGTAGTGTGCTCCCTGAGCAAGTAGAGAGTGAGCAGATTAATAGAGAGGTCGGACAAGATCAGGATCAAGAGGAGCAGGGGCAAGAAGATTCTGGTGAAGTAAATATTGCTTTTGAAAAACCACCTGTAGTCGAGCCAATTGTAAATCAGTCAGCCGCTTCTTTGTTTTCTTTAGCTCAATCCAATAACGGAGTGGTGGTCATCACTGAAGACATCGCTCGTGACTTAGGAATTCTAAGAATTGAACAAGAAGTTTATTTAGAAAAAGTTATCGAAGAGTACGAGCGACTACAGTCTACCGAGGAGGGCAGGGATATTATTAGAGCAACTATGCCACTTAGAGAAAATGGGCAACCTCGTGAAGCAGTTTTCATTAACTCAAACAGCTTATCTGCACCTGAGGCTAGTTATACGTTCCGATTATTTGTCGAATACCGTTTGAATCAAAGACCAGATTTATTTCCTGCGGAATTGCTGCAATCTGATGCATTTAAAACCGGCATGAATGCAATAACAGCCTATTTTGGCATTGGGATTAAAGATGGGGGCAATGTCTATCGCCAGATTATCCAGTGTGTTGGCTGGACGGTTTTAACAAGCGCACTTGATCAGGCAACGTATCTACCATACATGAATCTTGATTCGGCTGGTGAAGTGCAGACCAAGATAGAACAGCAGGCTTCTATAGTAAATGGACTTTCTTTTAAAGAGGCTCGTCAACAAGGAGTTAAGTTGAGTGGTGAATATTATTACAACATTGGTAGAGAGGGTCGCTGGACCGCTTATTCAGTTGATAATATTTCTGAACTTAAGGCCGGAGATTTGTTGTTCTTTGGTATTCATGTGATGAGAGTAGTAGAGGTTCTAAGGGTTAATGGTGAAGTTATGGTGGTTGTTTCACAAGCCAATGACCCAACCGATTTATTTGTTGCGAGCAATCTAGACACCAGCAAAGGCTTGCCAGACATTGAGGCCTTTACTCAGGAAGGATTGCAGATGGATTTAGCTAAATCAGGCATAAGTTTATCTCAGGTATTGGTGGTCAGACCTGAACCAGCGGCTTCCCAACAAACAGCAGCAGTTGATAATCAGATTGTGGCACAGACCTCCTCGTTGCTTATGCTCCCCATGCTTAGTGGAGTGATTGGGCAATCGCCAGCGACATCAATCCTCGCACAATTCCTTTCTGGTTTTGCTGGTGATGCTCTAAATTTACTTTTTACTGGTATCCAAGCACTAGCCCCACAATGGCCGATTTTGTCTAAGAATATTCAATTGTGGAGAGTTAGTGTCAATTCTCTTCCCGAATTTGTACCTGTGCCAATTGCTCGTTTGTTGCGATGGCTGCAAGCAAGCGTAGAGCCGATGATTTTGCGAAATGACATTTTAGATGTTTGTCAAAGTATTGCCAGTTGTAGTCAAGAAGTGGGGCTAGTCAACCAATTTGTTTCTAGAGAAATTAAAGTTGCTCAGTCATATTTACGCTTAACTGCCTTGGCAAGTGATAATGCAAGTAGTCTCACAACTGATCAGTTGCGTTATATTGCTCAGCTTGTTGCTCGAGTCAACGCTCTTGAAATCGATTTTTCTAGCAAAGCTTTACCTTTGTACAATCCCATTCGTTGGCAAACAGGCTTTATCAGACGACCAATTCAGTTTTTACAATGGGCACAAGGAGCATTAAGAGGTGGTCGCGAACAAGCTGCTCGCTTTGTACTCAGTCAAGAGTTGAGCAATCTTGCCAAGAAATCACTGACAGAGGTGCAAGATCCTGACAATAAGCGCCTGCTGCAAGAAATCATTGATCAGTCAACAATGTCGGTTGAAGAAAAAATGCAGCGTCTAGCGACTATTCTCAACAAGCCTTTTGTTTATAGAGATGCAGCACTAGCACAAGTGCCAGTCGTTGAGCGCGATCGAGTTAATCCTGGCAGTCACCCACTGCAAATTTTAGAAGTGGTTGGTAATAAATTGAGCCTGCGTGTTGGTGAGGACCAAACAACTGTCGATTATAGTCAAATAGCTTGGGACCATCAGGTGATTGCTTCAGCGCTTAACTACGCTACTTCTGCCTGGAGAAGATATTCTAAGCTCAATCTTGATGCAATTCAGAGCAGGGGTGACGAGAGTAAAATCAACGCTGTCACCTTTGATGAAACGAGAATAACGAAGTGGTATAAGCCAGCCACTCCAGAAAATAGAAGTGCTCTTCAAGCCAATATCATTGGTGATTACACCACGACTTTGGATCATGAATATCAGACTTGGACCATTCCCAACCAAGCTGATCCAGTTATTGGTCTTACTAGTAGATTGCTTGGTGTCAATCAAGTTGGGCAGCTTTTTTCTTCATATAACCGCTCAGCATTAAAGAATGAGTTGTTGTTGCCACGCAGAGGAATACGGATAGTCGATGTGAAAACTCGCCAAATCATACGGGCTGAGATGGATGGTAAGCCACTAGATCAAACAGCGATTGCTAATTTGAGTCAATCAGAAAAAGCTAATTTTGACTTATTACCAGTATTGGCTGTCGATTTGGAGAATGACATCGAGGGAGATCTGAGTGTGCAGGTGGTTGATAATGCCGCTCTGCTGAGACAGCAGTTTCCCAATGCCAACTTTATTACGTTGGTGCAAACTAATGGTCTAGAAATTGCCTATAGTACCAACACTAATCATGAGGTTTGGGATGGCAGTCAGACGCAAGGATTCACTAATAAGTTTTTGGCCAGAGTCTACCAGAGTGCCAACTCTTCCCAATTGCAGGGCGATTTGGATAGGTCTGCTCAGGGAGCTCCTGAGGAGGGCATCACTCAGAGCAACTCT
>CAITDX010000005.1 GCA_903891335.1 uncultured bacterium | reverse complement strand
TTTTGCTTTCTATATATTTATATATCAAAATACATCAAAATATATAAGATATATCAATCATTATTTTTGAGGCCCCTAATTAGCAGAGAAAGTCGATGATTGCTAATTTACAATTTTTCTGCTATCATCGAGATGCTATGAATCTTGATCGCTACACCACCAAAGCGAGTCAGGCTCTTGAACTGGCTCTCCAATTAGCTAAAACCAATCGCCATAGTACTGTCAACAATTGGCATTTACTCAGTAGCCTCCTTCAGCCAAGTGATAGTATCGTCCGACCAGTCCTCCAACAACTAGAGATCGATCCAGATCAACTTCAAGAGCAAGTCGATCAACAACTCAAAGCCAGTGCACAAAGCAGTAGTGGCAGCGAACCATATTTAGCTCCAGAATTAATCAACACCCTCAACCAAGCAGAAAGCATTGCCACCAAAAACCAAGATGCCTTTATCAGTACCGAACATCTGCTCCAAGCTGCCCTGGAAGCTAAAGATGTCAAGGGAATGGTGAGTATCGATCAAAGCGCTTTTCAAAAGGCTATAGCTAAACTCCGCGGTGGCAGCGAGCACAAAGTCACCGATCCCGACCCAGAAAGTAAATACCAGGCACTTGAAAAGTATTGTCAGGATTTCACCAAGCTCGCACGCCTTGGTAAAATTGACCCCGTCATCGGTCGCGATGAAGAAATTCGACGCATCACCCAAATTCTTTCTAGAAGAACCAAAAACAACCCCGTGCTAGTTGGTGAGCCAGGCACTGGCAAAACTGCCATCATCGAAGGCCTCGCCAAAAAAGTCATTGATCGTGACGTGCCTGACACTTTACAAGACAAACGCATTCTTGCCCTCGATCTTGGGGCGCTGATTGCGGGAGCGAAATATCGTGGTGAGTTTGAAGATCGCCTCAAGGCCGTCATCAAAGAAGTTGAGTCAGCGAGCGGTGACATCATTTTATTTATCGACGAACTACATACTATTGTGGGCGCAGGTGCGGAGGAAGGCTCGACTGATGCGGGTAATCTCCTCAAACCAGCGCTCGCTCGCGGGACCCTGCGCACCATCGGTGCTACCACCCTCAAAGAATACCGCAAATACATCGAAAAAGACGCAGCCCTCGAACGCCGCTTCCAACCCGTCATGGTCAACGAGCCGTCCATCGATGATGCCATCTCCATCTTGCGTGGCATCAAAAGTAAATATGAAACCCATCATGGCATTCGCATTCGCGACAATGCCGTGGTGGCTGCCGTCAAACTCTCTAGTCGCTACATCAGCGATCGCTTTCTTCCAGACAAAGCCATCGACCTGATGGATGAGGCCGCTAGTGCGCTCAAAATTGAAGTCGCCAGTAAACCAAGTCAGATTGATCAGTTGGAGCGAAAAATCAGGCAACTTGAAATCGAACGGGCTTCACTGCAAAAAGAAAGTGACCACAGCAGCAAGCAGCGCTTGCAAACCATCGAAGGACAGATTGCTGATTTGAGAGAAGAATATCAGGCTCTTGAAACTCAGTGGCGCAGTGAAAAAGCCGTCATTGATCAAATCAAAGAACAACATCAGCAACTTGACCGACTCCGTGAGGAGGCGGCGGCGGCCGAACGAGAATATAATCTAGAGCGGGCCGCCGCCATCAACTATGGCGAAATTCCAGCTCTGCAAAAAACCATTGAGCAAGCCCAAAGCAAACTCGCTAAGATTCAAAGCCAGCGCCAAATTCTCAAAGAAGAAATTGATGAAACTGACATCGCTCGTATCGTGGCGAAATGGACCGGTATTCCAGTCGATCGAATGCTGCAAAGCGAGCAAAGCAAATTACTCAACCTCGAGCAGGATATCGCCACGCGTGTGGTTGGCCAAACCGCTGCAGTTAGCGCCATCGCCAAAGCCATTCGTCGGAATCGAGCGGGCATTGGCGAAGAAAATCGCCCGATTGCTTCACTGCTATTTTTGGGTCCTACAGGAGTAGGGAAGACAGAGGTTGCCAAAGCTCTGGCTGAGCAATTATTTAATGACGAAAACCGTCTGGTTAGAATTGACATGTCTGAATACATGGAGAAACACGCTGTGGCTCGTCTAGTCGGCTCGCCACCCGGCTACGTCGGCTACGAAGAAGGTGGCCAACTGACTGAAGCGATTCGCCGCCAACCCTACAGCGTAATTTTGCTTGATGAGATCGAGAAAGCCCACAGCGAAGTCTTCAACATTCTTCTACAAGTTCTCGATGATGGTCGCTTGACTGATAGCAAAGGACGGACGGTTAATTTCAAAAATACCGTCATCATCATGACTTCCAATCTCGGTAGTCAAATCATCCAAGAAACCATGCATAATCTCAAAGAACAGGACCAAGCAATTCAGGGCATGTTGAAACTGCATTTCAAACCAGAATTTCTCAATCGCCTTGATGAAGTGATTACCTTCCAAGCGCTTGATCAACAGTTGATCAGGCAGATTGCGCTACTGCAACTCAACCGCGTCAAACAACGACTCCAGCAAAAAGAAATTACTCTTGAATTTAGCGATGCACTGGTCAACTACGTGGGTACTCATGGCTTTGATCCACACTTCGGAGCCAGACCAGTCAAACGTTTCATTCAAAACCACATTTTGGATGAGCTAGCACTCCAATTACTTGAGGGAAAAATCAAACCGGGACAAATCGTCTCGCTTGATTTTGATGGTAAAAAAATTAAGATATATGTTAAAATGTAACCCTTACAGTACACGGGTGTGTAGCTCAGATGGTTAGAGCGCAGTCCTGATAAGACTGAGGTCCTTGGTTCGATTCCAAGCACACCCACACGTATGCCTACTCCAAATCTTCCCACCAGCCAACTTGCCCTGCCAGTCATTCCCATTCGTGAAGGGGTTTTATTTCCTTCCACCGAATCCGTCCTGACTTTTGGTCGCCAAGTTTCCATCCAAGCGATTCGCCACGGCAAAAGTGATGGCAACTACGTCGTCCTGCTCACACAAAAAAAAGCAGAAACGGAACAACCTAAAACCAGCGATCTCTACCAAGTTGGCACACTGGCTATTGTCGAAAAAACCCTCAAAAGTGGTGATAGCATTAGTGCTCTCGTACGAGGCGTCGGTAGAGTTCAGGTTGAGAGCTTTATCCAAGAAAAACCATATCTTCTCGCCCAAGTCAGCAAACTCTATGACACCATCCAAAGAGATGAGGAGCTCACCGCTCTAGGCAATCAATTGCAAAAGCTCTTTAAGCAGACCGTGCAAATGGGCAAGCAAATTGAATTTCTTAATTTCATCAAACTCTTGAGTGGCATCAATGAAGGAGAGATGGCTGATCAAATCGCCAGCACCCTCAATGTTTCTACTAAGGAAAAGCAAGCTATCCTGGAAATTATCGACGTCAAACAACGCATTAAAGCCATTATTTTTCACCTCACCAAGGAAATTAAGGTTTTGGAAATTGAGAAAGATGTCTCCAAAAAAACGCAAGCCAAGTTTGATAAGCACATGCGCGAAAATATTTTGCGTGAACGTCTACAAACAATCCAAAAAGAACTTGGCGAACTTGATGACGAAGAAGAAATCATCGATGATTATGAGCGCAAACTCCAAAAGAGCAAATTACCCAAAGAAGTAGCTGATAAAGTCAAAAAAGAGATCAAAAAACTGGCGCAAATGTCACCCAACAATCCTGAAGGGGCCTATGTGCGTAATTGGCTTGATTTAGTGTTTGAGCTGCCATTTGCCAAGCACGCCAGCAAAACCATCGATACCACCAAGGCCGCTGCCATCCTCGATCGTGACCACTATGGTTTAGAAGAAGTGAAGGATCGTGTTTTGGAATATATTGCCGTCCTTCAACTCAAGCAAAAACAAAGCAAAGGCAAGGACCAGCATCTGCCCACCATCCTCTGTTTTGTCGGTCCTCCTGGCGTAGGTAAAACCAGTATCGGCCATTCTATTGCCAACGCTCTTGGTCGCAAATTTACCAAAATTTCTCTGGGTGGCGTTCGAGATGAGGCAGAAATTCGTGGTCATCGCCGCACCTATGTCGGGGCGATGCCAGGCAGAATTATCAAGGCAATTAGTGCTGCTCAGAGTTTGAATCCTGTTTTCATGCTTGATGAAATTGACAAACTCGGCAACGATTTTCGTGGCGACCCCAGCTCAGCATTATTGGAGGTTTTAGATCCAGAACAAAATCATGCCTTTGAAGATCATTATCTCGATTTTCCATTCGACTTATCACAGGTGCTTTTTATCGCTACCGCCAATAGTCTTGATAGTATTCCTCCAGCCTTGCGCGATCGCTTAGAAATCATCGAATATTCTGGCTACACTGGGGAAGAAAAATTCCACATCGCTAAAAAATATCTCTTAGCCAAAGCCATTAGCAATAACGCTTTGCGCAAACCACAAGTCGCCATCGATGACAAACTACTTCACATCATCATCAAGCGCTACGTCAAGGAAGCTGGCGTCAGAGATTTGGAGCGAATAATCAATAAAATCATGCGCAAAGTTGCTCGAGAAATTCTCGAAACTAAACGCAAGCAAGTCACCATTACGGCAGCTAAACTCAAAGCATACTTAGGCCCAGAAATGTACGATGAAAGTCTAGCCGAAGCAGAAGCACAAGTTGGCTTGGCTACAGGACTTGCCTGGACGAGTGTCGGCGGGGATGTGCTCTTTGTCGAAGTTGCATTAACTGAAGGCAAGGGTGAAATCAAACTCACTGGTAAACTTGGTGAGGTGATGAAGGAATCAGCCCAAGCAGCACTCACCTACGTCAAAGCAAATCATGACAAGCTCGGTCTTGATCTCAAGAAGATCAATAGTTCCAACGTACATATCCATGTTCCCGAGGGAGCTGTGCCTAAAGATGGGCCTTCAGCTGGTGTCACCATTACTACTGCCTTGGTTTCAGCATTCAGTAATCGCAAAGTCAGAAGTGATGTAGCGATGACTGGTGAAGTAACCCTGCGTGGACGAGTACTCCGCATTGGCGGTCTCAAGGAAAAAGCCATTGCCGCCTACAATGCTGGCAGTAAACTCGTGATCATCCCGCAAGAAAATGAGCGTGATCTCGCCAAAATCAAGCCACTGGTTCAAGGCATGACCTTCTATCCAGTCAAGACTGTTGACGAAGTCCTTGCGCTCGCCCTAGAAAAGTAACTCCTGTTATACTAGAGCGATATGTGGAGTCGACTCCTGTTGTTTGTTTTTTCTTTAGCCTTACTTATAGCAGCATTTGTCCTAGTGGTGTTTGACCCATTTGCCAAGGGTAGTCGAGCTGGCCTACAAATTGAATATCAAGCTGGCAATGCTTCTGTTTTTCTCAATGATAGTTATCTGGGCAAGGCTCCTTTGATCGAAGAAAAACTCCAAAAGGGTGATTACATTTTGAAAATCGAGCCAGATGATAAAAGTCTTAGCAGCTTCACCACTCCAATTTATCTAGAAAAAGGCACTCTTAGCATCGTTGTCTATAATCCTGGCCCAAGCACTAAAGAAAGTTCGAGCACTATTTTTGAACTGCGCAAGCGAACCGATAAGGAGAGTAGCGTCAGTTTTGAGAGCTATCCAGAAAACGCCCTGATTTCTTTCAACCAACAAGCCATGACTTTTTCTCCACTCGTCATTAATCCTGTCAAACCAGGCGAGCATCATTTTTCAGCCAGCTTGCCTTCCTATGAAGCGCAAGATCATAGTTTTTTAGTTCTACCTGGTTATGAAACTAAGATCACTGTCAATCTTGCCAAAAACACTATTCTCCCTCTTGAACCCGCTGGCACTTCTCCAGCTGCTGGCGCAGCCGCCTCGGTCGTCGCTTCCAAACTTGAAGAAGCCTCAAGTAGTGCTAGTACCAGCGCAGTTGCGAGTGATTCAGCAGCTGTAGTAGAATGAAATTCTATGCAAAATACCAAAAACAGCACTCTCCTGCTCGGATTTATTCTAATTCTTACCCTAATGGCCATTACTCGTTTCACTCCACTTCAACCTCATTGGGGAAGTTGGGAAAGCAAGTACACTTCCACCATCACTGTCACCGGCGAGGCCAAGGAAACTGTCAACAATCAAATTGCCAACTTCACTGCTGGAGTAGAAGCTATCGAAACAGACAAAGATATCGCTCTCACCAAGGTCAATGAAGCCATGAATGAGTTGATCGCACAAGTCAAAGCCATGGGCGTCGCTGATGCTGACATCCAAACTCAAAATGCGAGTGTCTACCAGGAAACTGAATATGAACAAGTTGAACCAATGATCTATCCTCCTATGCCCAACACTGGTTCTGCACGTAAAGGCAACTGGCGCGCCAATAACTCAGTCAGCATTACTTTGCGCAATGTTGATCAAGCTCAAGCACTCTTAGATCTACTCAACAACAGTGGAGCCAACTATGTTTACGGCCCTAATTTTAGTCTTGATACAGAGACCGAAAATGATGAGTTGCTGGCCAAAGCAGTGATTGATGCTCGAGAAAAAGCAGAAAAACTTGCGACCGCCAATGGTCAAAAAGTTGGCAAAATCATTTCTCTGTCAGAAATGGACTATCCAATGTATGGCGGCTATGCTGAAACCATGTCTGCTCGACCAATGGACAGTGGCAAAGCCATCCCTGCACCTGAATTAGAACCAGGATCAAGTCAAGTGAAACAATCAGTGAGCGTGACATTTGAGCTTTACTAAGCACTTTCTAAGCTCGTGAGTAACTATGTGAAACCAGGCAATCTACTGATTGCCTGGTTTTAGTTTTATCAAGTAGGTGCCTTGACTAGAAAAAACAATCTCTCCTAGAGAGAGGAGTCCCTTAAGGTCAAGCTTTGGATAGGCTTCTTTTTCTTTACTCCCAATGACGATATAGCGGACTTGGTAATTACTCAGGTACGTAGCAGCTTGTTCACTGGTTGGCTTGGTGTAAATTGTTTCCACCTCACTCGTGCGTCTGCCGGGACCATCCCAACCGGCTCGCCACAACCACTCATGGACTCGCCAACCCAAAATGGTGGGCATACCTGAAAATGCTGATACTCGAGCAAATTCACTATATGATTCACCAACTGCTTCAACGATATTAACCTGGACTGGTTCTTGCTTCAGCAAATAGTTGGTAAGCAAAAAATCCTGTGGGTATTTCCGTTCAAACCAAGCCAAACCATCGAGTCCCTGATAATTTCGCCAATCACCATAGTAACTGCGATACGCATGATAGGGATACATCCATACAGTGAAGTACAAAAAGGTAGCAGCAACTGGCAACAGCCACCACACACGTCGCCAGGGAATACTCGTTAAACTCAAAGCCACCAGCAAACCCAAGAACATAAATCCTTGAAAAACCAACTTAAACATCGTATTGGCTCGAGGATAGGTTGTGTAGATATCTTTAAAGTAAAACAACTCTGGAAAACTAATCAGGAATATTACCAACAGCAGCAGTGCCAAACCAAGCAGTGGCACCGCTGCTAAAGAGGACTTAGCTTGCTTGGACCAAAAACGAGCCACGAGCACCATCAATCCAGTCGCCCACAATACATGAGGCAACCACAGCGCCACTAATTGCCAGAGAGGCGTGTGCTCAGTCGCCAACGCCAAACCACTCGAAATAGGAGTGAAGTGCCACAACCAAAAACCAGCAAGTGCTGCAGTTGCTGCAGCGATCAAGAGAGCACTTACGAGCAAATGCCAAAAAAAGCGCCTGTCTCGCCAGAGCAATAACAATCCTAGTATCACCAGTAGTGCTCCGTGAATTAAAATATCCCAAGTATTAGTCATTACCAGCGTTCCTAGTAAACTCCCAATGACTACACTAAGACCAATTACGCTCTGCTGCGCCAATAATTGACGAAAATGCTTTAACTTTGTGACCAATTTGCCAGCTAACACCTCTCTGAACCAGAGAAAAATAATAAATAAAACCAACACATTAATTGGTAAAGATAAAACATGAGCATGTAGATCACTGACAACAAAGCTATATGCAGGAAACTCGTGAATAGTGCGCTCAATAAACCTCGTCGCGTCTGGATACCAATAGCCAGCAAAATTCTTATATTTCATGAAGTGCCAAATCGTATGACCATTGCCGCCCACAGCCACTAATAACACCGTTAGCAAACCTGCTAGTATTCCGGTTTTTAGGCGAGGAGCAACGGGTTTTTTGAGCACCCCAGTCCACAAGTTCATGCGCAAGTTCAAACCAATTGAAAATAGCTGCGTGCAAAAAAGAGCAAATAAAAATATCAGCAGCAAATTGTAGCCATACCGTAAATCAACTTGCCAAAGTTGCAATAAAACCGAGTGATAAAACTGACCAAAACTATAATAGTTAATACTTGAGCCAGCATACCAAATGTCAGCAGCGGGGAGCGTGGGAGACTTTAGGTATGCTTGAATAAAACCAGCATCCATGAATTTCTCTAGTCCTAAAATTTCTGGCTGAAAACTACGCATGGCAAACAAAAAGACCATGGCAACTAGAAACACTAGTTCTTCAATTAAAATAATTTTGCCATAGCGAGCAAAAAATGCGCGTAAAAAATTTTTCTCACGTAAAAAAAAGTGCCAAGCAAGATACCAAGAAACTCCTGCTACGACAAAAAATATGCTATTGATACCAATCATGGTGTTGACGGGCAAACCAAGAAATGCCAAGTGCCATACCAGCCATGATACAACAAGTAATACGACAAACCTCCCAAAACTCCAAGCCGCATCGACTACATGCGGAAAGTGTCGACTGACAAAAAAGAGCAGTGGCAATGCTACTGCCTGCAAGAGCAAGAGCACGAAGTAGGCAAACAAAAGAAGCGTAAGATCAGAGAATAGCATGTGCATCCACTATAACAAATTTCGCAAACGTGCGACTACTTGTCGTAAAGAAAAAAACTTGTGTGGATAAGTCAACTGTCGATCAACAAAATTACTAATCCACCACACTTCCGTTTGTTGCTGTACTGATGACAGATAATGCACTAAATCAAAATTATCCTCAACAAAATAATCAAGCTGTAACTGGCGGAGCATCCGCTCCTTAAATAGATGGGGTTGTTCATCTTGATCATTAAAATATAATTTCTTAAAAATACCATTGCGGTTGATTACCTGAATCCATCGTTTTGTATCTGGCTGTAAGCATGAAAAACGCGCGCTCACGACATATACTTCTAGATTAGCCCCAGCACATAGTTGTTCAAGTTCTGCAAAACCAGCTGCTAAGCGAAAACTACTTTTATGCACCATGAGCCATAGCCACCGTTCAATTGCAGAGTTGGGATGATAAAACTCCAACTCTTGGCGTGGAAAAAGATGGGCCTTTTTACTGCGAGCAATCAAACCTCGTAAAATCCGACTGGGATTACTCAGAATCACTCCGTCTAAATCAAAACCAACTCGAATTGTTTTTTTTGTTTTAACCATGGCGAGAAGAGCTTATTCTAACATGCCTACCTAATTGCGCAGCACTGCTGATAGCATAGTTAATACCTCGATCAAACGGATAAATGTGCTGCATGCTCACCCAATACAAACCAGGCACGCTCGTTTGCCACTTTGGTAGACGTTGACTGTGATTTTTACCGACAATCGGCTGCGCAAACGGTGCTTTGAAGAGCTCTGCTTTGATCAGATTTTTGCGCCAATTTTTCTGCAGTTTGTCCAGATATGGTGCATACCGAGCCAAAACCTGCTCGGTAGTTTGCGTAAAGTCTGGATCACTGGCTTCCAAATAGCGACCAACATAGACGATACTCTCATCAGCGTAATGACGGCCGCTCACTAAATTATCATGCTCAACAACTGCCAAAAAAGGCCACTTTTTATCATTGATATTAAGCCAATACGTGCCATCGGTGAGCAACTTCTTTCGTAGACGCAATACCAGGGTCATCGCTGCCAATCCCTGCAGATGATCATGTTCAAGCTCTGGTAAACGAATCATGCGCGAAAAAAGGGGAGCTGGCAAAGTGCAAATCACCACATCATACGACATACTTCGCGCTGCAGTTTCGCCAACTCGATGTACCATTGCTACAAATACATCATCTTGTTTCATTAACTGAGTAACCGCCGTTTGAAAATGAAAGACAACTCCCTTTGCCTGCAAATGAGCAACTGCCTGATCTGCCAAACGCTTGAAGCTGCCTTTGAAATATCCCAAGCGAGCAGTGCGCGGATGAATTCTGCCCCAAAACCAAGCTAAATTAACCTCTTCAGCAAAACGACCAAATTTTTTCGCAAACAAAGGCTCCCATAATACCTGACAAGCAGTTTGCCCCATACACTTGCGCAGAAACTCCAAAGCGCGCTGGCTTTCCAAAATTTGGCCAAAAGGCCACACTTTCAGAAATGCCAAAACCACACCTGTGCGCAAGCGATCAATCAGAGGCAATTGCTTAAAACCAAGCAGTGAGCTCGCCGAATCGACCTGATAC
>CAITDX010000004.1 GCA_903891335.1 uncultured bacterium | reverse complement strand
AGACCCCTCCTCCGCGCGGGAAATTCAGTCTCGGTTTTGCCAAATCTAAATCCCCAGAAAAATAGTTTGGCAAAACCGAGTCCGCATTTGAATTCCGCCAGTTTCTCCCTTAGGAGAAACCCGTCCCTCGCCTCGCCACCACCATACCATAAAAAAATAAATCAGAATCGCGCGAAAATAAAAATAGAATGTGTGGTGGCGAGCGAGGACGGACACGACACAGCAGAAGCGGAGCCGAGCAAATACTTTTGCTCGGCGGAGCGGAAGCTGTGGCGTGGCGGAATTCATTACATCAGTGATTTTGGAAATAGGTTCTAGCTTGGTACAATAGAGACACCATTTATATCCAGCTTGAGCTGGGTTTTTTGTTTCTTTACAATTTATATGGTTGGTATATAATAGTTAATCTTTAAAAGTTCTTCCACCCCGCACCCATCACCCTAGCCTTGTTTTTGGTCAAGGAGGACACTAATGCGCTTCGTTTGCTTGTGTGTGATTTGTTTGTTGTTGGCTAGCTATGCGTTGGCCAATAATCAGCCCAGCACCCTTTTCCAGGAAAGCGAGGAGCAGTTTGAGTGTCTGAACAGAGGCACCGGAGTCATTGAGCCGCCCTATGAAGAGCTCGTTCAGTTTCTGCTGGTTTATCAGCCTGAGTCTGGTTATTTGCACTTTGTGTTTGATCACCCTCTCGACCCAGATCAAGAAGAAGCTTTGGCTGACTATGCAGCCAAGAACAGTCTGACTTGGAGTGTTTGCTACTTTGAGCTTGAGGGACAGACTTGGTCTGTCATCACTACGTCGGTTGCAGGTGAACCACAAAAATTCGCCAGAGTTTTTCTGAGTCACTTGCGTCGTCTGAGCTTCATCAGCAGTATCGACACCTTCGGATCAGAAGAACAAGCCAGTCGCTAGGACAAAAAATTCCCCCGCCCCACGCACATGAGGCGGGGGAACTTATTTTAATAAAAAAATCTGCACCGGCGCTTTTGTGTATAGCATCCGGTGCAGAATCAGTCTCCCACATGATCATGCCTTGCATCTTGTGTCACCGCCGAGGTTCGCGCCACCGCCAGCGACGCAGTTTTGGGGCATTGTAGAAAGACAACACTACTACCAGCCATATGACTGCAAATAGTAGTGCTAGTCCAATCAACAAGGAGGCAATCAGGTGGGTCAAGCTGTGTGGCATGACACTTGGGCCAATCAGCATGACTAGCAGAGCTAGCACGAGGAAAATAGCCGTAGTGCGCCACAGCGGTCGGTGGGATATGTGGACTTGCTCGCTTGGGAGTCTGAATCTGGTCATCAGTTTACCTCCTTTCTAGAGTCGATGGCCATATTTTCCTTTTAACACAAATAATCCGATAAGGCAATTTTATCCTTTACAAGAAAGTATAAAAATTTTATAATACAAGCATAAACAAAGCTTATGTTTAAAAAGAAAAATAAAAAAAATCATCAAGAAGAATCAGAAATTTTGCCAGTCGAGAGAGAAGAGATTTTTGATGAAGAGGGTCAGCTTTCGGTAGACGTCTATCAAGACAAAAGTAGTATTATCATCAAATCTACAATTGCTGGAGTTGAGCCAGATGACATCGATATCAGTTTTCACAATGACATGTTGACTATTCGTGGTGAGCGCAAGCATGACAAAACTGTCAGCGAGGATGATTATTTTTATAAAGAATGTTATTGGGGGAGCTTTTCACGCTCGATTATTTTACCACTAGAAGTACAAGTAGAAAAAATAAAAGCAACCATAAAAAATGGCATACTAACAATTGTTTTGCCAAAAGTTCATCATAGTGATGGTAAGAAAATTTCCGTAGAAGATAACAACTAATATGTTGATAAAAAATTTATCGATAAAATTTATTCGTCGCCAGGGAGAAAAGTCTGTTTTCCAAACAGAGGCTGGCGCCGAAATTATATTGGACAGCTATTTATTAGATGATAGATTTGACGAAAGTCAAAACTACTACCTTTCTCTTGATTCAAACATCATTCAGACAATGGATGAGAGTCAAAAAAAAGTTTTAAATGATTTGATAGGCAATGATGTTGAAGGACAAAATTAATTT
>CAITDX010000003.1 GCA_903891335.1 uncultured bacterium | reverse complement strand
ATTTTTTTGCTTTTTTATTTATTGCAAAAAAGTCAAAAATCTCGAAAACAGCGATTTCTTACTGCGCTCAAAGTTTATTTATTAGTTTTGTGCGTCAATGCCTTTTGGTTTTTACCTACCTTATTTTTTACTTTGACAAGCAGTGAGGTGACGGTTCAGTCCAAAGCCAACTCTATGGTAACTGAAAGTGTTTTCCTGCAAAACAATCGCTTCGGCAATCTGCCTGACTTGCTAACAATGAAGGGTTATTGGTTCGGTTTGCATGATTTCGATGAATGGGGTAACATGGTCTACTTACTTGATCCCTGGCAAAGTAATCTGTCTCGTCCTTGGATAAGTACAATAGCTTTTTTATATGCTTTTTTGTTTTTATTGGGGATTTACTACTTATTTTTTTTCAAAAAGAAACAGAGGAATCTAATCAAATGGCGTTTTGCTTTTTTTACTAGTTTGTTGCTTTGTTTTTTTGTGTTACTTGGCACCAACCCACCATTTGGTTTTTTCTATGGGCTTTTGCGAGATCACGTACCTCTATTTAGTCAATTTTTTAGGTCATCTTTCACCAAGTGGGCGGTTCCACTATCATTTTTATACAGCATCTTCCTTTCTTTCGGTCTCGCTTTCCTCTTCTCCTTGTTTAAAAAACGCTTAATTCGCTTCATAGTTGCCTCGATCTTTTTCGGCTCATTACTTGTCTATTCTCGGCCGGCTTTTCAGGGTCACTTCTTCTATGAGCGCTTGCGCATGCAGATTCCAGAGGCGTACTTTGAGCTTTTTGATTATTTCAAACATCAGGCTTCTGCAAGTAGTCGCATTGCTAATTTACCTCAGCACAGTTTTTATGGTTGGCAGTGGAATGATTGGGGTTATCGGGGCTCTGGCTTTATCTGGTATGGCATCAAACAGCCGATTTTGGATCGGGCTTTTGATGTTTGGAGTGCGCCTTTAGAAGGATATTATTGGGAGTTACAGTATGCCTTAGACCAAAAAAATATCCACCTCTTAGAAGAAGTGCTAGACAAGTATGACGTTGATTATCTATTGCTTGATACTTCAGTGGTGAATCGGAATACGAGTAAGCCCTTTAACTATGACCAACTTAAGGAGCTGTTGTCTGCTTCTAGCCAAATTAGGCTACATAAACAGTATGACTTTCTATGGCTCTATGAAGTGATTGATTTGGAAAATACTCTTGAAAAGGATTTTGTCAGTTTATATGATGGTGTGCCAGTAATTGATAATGATTACCGTCATAATTGGCATGATCAGGCATATTTAGATTTTCACGACTACATTCAAGAAAATAATAATTCCGCCTCAAATGCGAAAATTATTTATCCGTTTGCGAGTTTATTCACTAATCATAGCCAAATTCTACAAGAATTTACCCTTAGTGAAGATGAGCAATTTATCTACCTACAGAGCAATTACTATTCTCAAGTACAGGCATTTTCTCTCAACTTGCCGGATTTCCTTGCAGCTGAAACGCAACTGCCTTTTCAGTTAACTTGGCGGGTAGAGGATAAGCAAGTAGTATTGACTCTAGAGGCTCTCTTGCCAGAACTATATCAGCAAAACACTCGATTTAGTTTTGATTTTAGTCAAGAAATAGTTCTGAGTAGTGAGTACTGTCAAAAAGCTCCATCTTGTCACTTGGTGCTTAATAATCAAGTGCTTGGTCCATTTACACAACTTGGTTCAGCACGGGTGTTATTGCGCACTGACTTGCGCAATGTTTTTGCTCTGAGCACTGACAATCCAAACGAGTACTTCGATTATGCCTTTTTCGATCTCAGTGATTTTTCTCTAGAGGCGCAGCAATTTAAGATGGATGAAGCGTTGCCATCAGTCCTTCAAGTTAAGTTGCCCAAAATAATGATTTACTCTGATTTGGTTGCTGATCCAATTAGTGCTAGTGCTGCCAAAAATTGTCGTCCACTCAATCAAGGGAGTTTCTTCAAGGAAAAACGTGTCGATGGGATTTTATATCAAGCGACGGGAACAAGTTCGTGTGATCACTTTTATTTGGAAAACCTTAGGCACTCTGCTGGCTATCTCTTCCGCCTTGATGCAAGCAATCTCTCTTCTTTGCCTTTTGTCTTTGCTATTCAGGCTGAAAGTCTTGGTCGTAGTCCCATAGAGACTTATCTAGATGAAGGAGTGAATTATCAGATTGTGCCGCCAATTGAATCATTTCACAGTGGCTACACCATGTATTTATCAACTGATTCCTATGGTCGAGAAACCAATCAAAATCTACTCCGACAAGCAGAAGTGTATTGGTGGCCATATAATTTTTTAAGTCAGTTACGACTGGAAACGACCGATCTTGCTCAGGAAAGCGAGCAGTCCAAGGCGCAGTTAGCCGATTGTGATTTTTCAGTTGATAAGAAAGCACTTTGGCTTTACCAGGTGGATCTACCTGAATCTTGTACAGCTTCAGTTTTGAAATTATCGCAAGCCCACGACCCAGGCTGGCTAGCTTGGTCTGATGGTGAGTTTCTGCCTCATCTGAAATTCAACAACTGGGCCAATGCTTGGCAGTTGCCAGAATCAACAGATAGTAAGCAAGTGATTTATCTCTTTTTCTGGCCGCAGTTGTTGCAGTATTTTGGCTTCGCTTTGTTGATTGGAGTTTTTATATATCTGGCTCGCCTTGCATTTTCCGCCAAAAAATGAGATAAAGAGGATGAATAAATCCTCGTATGTCCCAGATTCGCACGGTCAAAGAAGCCAACAACATCGTCGAGGTAATTGGCGAGCGCATCAAGCTTGATGCTGCTGGCATCAATTACAAGGCGTGTTGTCCTTTTCATGGTGAGAAGACGCCCTCGTTTTTCGTCAATCCGAGTTTGCAGCGCTATCGCTGTTTTGGTTGTGGAGTGAGCGGCGATGTGCTGGATTTCCTGCAAAATTTTGATGGTTCGACTTTCTATGAAGCCCTCAAAACCTTGGCTGATCGAGCCGGCATCACTTTGCAGGAATTTCAACGTACCAGAGAAGACGAGGAACGCGAGATTTTGCTCGAGATTCTCAGTCTTGCTAAGGAATATTATCACTTTTTGCTGACCAAGCATGAAGTGGGACAGGTGGGACGAGCGTATCTACAGAGTCGTGGTACGACCAGTGAGTCGATCAAGATTTTTCAACTGGGAGTGGCGAGTAGTGCTTGGGATTCGCTGCTCAAGTATTTACATCACAAGAAAAACTATTCGCTTGAGCAGATCGAAAAAACTGGCTTGATTATCAAAGGCAAGGGTGGGCGCTACTACGATCGATTTCGCGAGCGCTTGATGTTTCCCCTCAAAAATCATCGTGGTCAGGTAGTAGGTTTTTCTGGGCGCAGCCTGAGCCAGGATGTCAAAGAAGCTAAATACATCAACTCTCCAGAAACCGCTCTTTATCACAAATCGCAACTTCTCTATGGCTATAGTGAGCTATTTCGTGAGATCAAGAAAAAAGAGCAGGTGATCGTGGTGGAGGGTGAGTTTGACATGATTTCTTCCACCCAAGCGCACGTCAATCATGTGGTGGCGATCAAGGGTTCGGCGCTGACGCAGGAGCAAATCACTTTGCTGTCGCGAGTAGCCAAGACCATTATTTTGAGTTTGGATGCCGATGAGGCTGGGGTCAAAGCCATGGAGCGGGCCATTCCTATGGTCAAGGCCAAGGGACTTGATCTCAAAGTCATTGACCTTAAGCATTCACCACTGTTAACAGCTACTCATCGAGCCAAAGATCCTGATGAGCTTGCTCGGGAGCAGCCCAAACTATGGCGAGAACTCACCGAGAGTGCGGTGTCAGTTTATGAATTTTTGCAAAATCATGCTCTTGACGTCTATGATTCAAGCAAACCAGATGGACAACGGCAGATTATCAACTATCTAGCTCCCATCTTCGAGACAATTGATCACAGTGTCGAAAAAGAATTCTACATCCAGAGGCTCGCCAAGGCCCTGAATGTGCGCGAATCGCTGCTGAAGGCAGATTTGACCAAATTTGGTACGATTAACAAAAGCACCAACTCAACCCCTCAGTCGGCAGTACCAGCTACTGCCAATGCAGAGCCAAACACACCGCCAGCAAGTTTGACTCAAAGCGAAGCATACCTATTTTTTTTGCTGTTTCGCTTCACCAAAGACCAATTTGCCAAAGCCTTATCAGATATGCAGGCTATTCAATTTAGTAGTAGCGTTGCCAATCGTTTGCGCGAGCAGCTTCAGCAACTCCAAACTCATCATTCATCTGAGCAGTTACTCAATCATCTAGCTGAAGATCTCAAGCAAGTCTTGATGGAGGCACTGGCTCAGCCGGCTTTTGAAGCGATGGTGGGGGCAATCGATTTGGATAAGGAATGGTCAGAGACGCTCAGGCGAGCTCGCCGGGAAGCAGTGTTGGCTGAAATTAAGGCGATTAATGAAGAAATTAATGCCCTTGATAGTGTCCAAGTTCGTCAACCAGAACAAGAAGCACGCCTCAATGAACTGCTGGCTGCGATTGTCCAGAAGCAAAACGCACTTAAAAAAGCTGCCTGAGTATTTTCATCAAAAACTGCCTCTTGCAAATATACCCCCACTGGGTATATTATTAGGCAATGGCAAAAGATCCAATCATTGCTTCACTCAATCGCATTCGCGGTCAAGTTGATGGCATCATCAAGATGTACGAGACTGAACGCCCTTGTGTCGAGATTGCTCGGCAGTTGGCAGCAGTGCGCAATTCAGTGGGCAAGGTCGCTAAAGATATGCTCACTTGTGAAGCCGGAGTCTGTTCTAAGGAACATGACCGCGAACAATTGAACTTAGTCATCAAGGAACTTTTGCGCTACTAAAATAAAATTATTAGCTAGATATAAAAATATAACAATAGAATAGGAAAGGGCATATGCCAGCAATTCATACTGATAGTACTACTTTTAAAGCCGAGGCTGAGGACAGCAAGGGCGTGGTTTTGGTTGATTTCTTTGCGACTTGGTGTGGTCCATGCCAGATGTCAGCCCCCATCGTTGATAAGATGGCTGACGAATACGCCGGCAAAGCCAAAGTGCTTAAGGTTGATGTCGATCAAGATCGAGAATCGGCCATGAAATATGGTGTGATGAGTATTCCCACCTTCGTCGTGCTCAAAGATGGTCAAGAAGTTGATCGTCAAGTTGGTTACCCAGGTGAGGATGGTCTCAAAGCCATGGTAGCTCGTCATTTAGCAAGCTAATATAAACGTAAGTTTAGTAAGTTTAGATTGAGAAAGGCTCGGTAGTGATATGCAAGCATTGTCAGTGGCAATTATTGGCTCCGGTCCAGCTGGTTTGACGGCTGCGATCTATACTTCGCGGGCTCGCTTGCAGACGACCCTCTTTGCTGGCCTCGAAATTGGTGGTCAGCTGATGTATACCAGTGATATTGAGAATTTTCCTGGCTTTCCTGCTGGCAAAAGTGGTCCTCAGCTGATGATGGACATGCAAGAGCAAGCCAAGCGCTTTGGTACAGAGATTAAATACGAGCAGATCACTGCGGTGGATTTTGGGAGTGAGCCATTTCGCTTGTGGACCAAGTTGCCTGCGGGCATGACGCAAAATGACTACAAAAACTTGCGCGGAGCAGAGCTGGAGGCAGCGATGGCAACAATTCGCCAAGATGAGGCGACCTATAGTGCCCAGACCGTCATTATTGCCACCGGAGCAAGTAGCATCATGCTGAGTATTCCAGGCGAACAAGAATATTTTGGTCATGGAGTCAGCACTTGTGCTGTCTGTGACGCAGCTTTTTATCGAGAAAAAAACGTCTATGTCGTTGGTGGTGGTGATAGTGCCATGGAAGATGCTTTGGCGCTAGCCAAATTTACCGATCGAGTGACGATTGTGCATCGTAGCGACGCTTTCCGGGCTAGTAAAATCATGCAGGAGCGTGTCCTCAATCACCCCCACATCAAAGTCTTGTGGAATACGCAAGTGACGCAAGTATTTGGTGACGGCAAGCAAGTACAAAAGATCGCTCTCCTTAGTCAAGGTCAGGCACAGGAAGTACCTGCTGATGGGTTGTTTTTAGCGATTGGCCACAGACCCAATACGGCCCTTTTTGCTTCGCAAATTAGTGTTGATAAAGTTGGCTATATCAATCTTCAAAAGCACGATGTCTATCACACCGCTACCTCAGTAGAGGGAGTCTTTGCGGCTGGTGATGTCGCTGACCATCGTTACCGTCAGGCCATTGTTTCGGCAGGGATGGGTACGCAAGCAGCCTTGGATGTCGAGCATTATTTATTACAGCAAGGGTCCTCATAATCAGTTATAGTGGGGTCTATGACAGAGATTATTCTCGCTTCAGGTTCCAAGCAGCGTCAAGCGATTCTGGCGACTCTAGGTATCCCTTTTCAAATCCAGCCAGCTGATATCGATGAGCAAGTCGTGCCTTTCAAAGATCAGTACGACAAGGCGCAGGCAATTGCTTTGGCCAAAGCTCAGGCAGTAGTAGCTCGATGCACTACAGCTAGTATTGTGATTGCTGCCGATACGTTTTGTTATTTACAGGGTCGAATTTTAGAAAAGCCAAAAAGTCTCCGGGAAGCTGAAGAGATGTTACGTTTCCAATCAGGACAGGAGCTGGAGGTTTTGACAGGCTATGCATTTTTGGATACTTCAAACGCCAGACAAATGCTTGGTTGTGAAGTGGTGCAGATGCGGATGAGAGAACTGAGTGAGGCGGAAATCAAGTACTATGTCGCTACCGAGCCTGTTTTGACTTGGTCGGCAGCATTTTCACCTGCTTATGACACTGGCATGGCGCTCATTGCACATATCAATGGCAATTTCACTGCCTTTAGTCATGGTTTACCCCTCGATAAAGTCAGAACATTCCTCCAGCAAACAACCTTATTCTAGAAAATACCGTGTTGGCAAGAGTCCATTGAATGAGCTCAGTGTAGAGATCAATTGTTTATTGAGAGAAATAAATCCTTTCATTAAGATCCGTTGAAGGCGCTGCATGATCGGTAAAAGTTGGTTGACATCATATAAACAGCGCCTTCATCGAGCGAAAAAAAGATTGTTGCTGTGGGAGGGGAGTTATTTTTAGTTGAGCGTGATCTTAATGAAAGGATTGATTTCTATCAAGCATAAATCACAAAAATCACCGCCACAAACCAGAGGAAAACAGTTGTTAGGAGGGTGCGATCTTTAAGTAGAATGTCTTCAGGAGCTTCGCCTTTATTTTCCTCATACACTAATTGCAAGTAGCGCATCACGCCGACAATGACAAAGGGGAGTGTAAGCATCAAGAGTTTCTGAGATTGTAGAGTTTTTGGTAATACAAAGTACAACGTGGGAAATTTTTCATAGAGCAAATTAACACTACCCGTATAGCTTTGGAAGGTAAAAATAGCGTACGTCAACCAAGTAGAGGTGGCAAACATAGCGGTGTATTGATCAAGTAAGCGCTGACTATATTTATCCAGCGACTTGCGAGCAAATTCGACATGATTGTTGCTCAGGAGAGTTCGTTCACTCTGACGTTTACCGACTGCCATGAAGAGTGAGACAGAGACAACCGTCAACAAAAACCAGACATTCATGTGTAAATCGACGACAACTGCACCCGCGTAAACGCGAATGAGAAAACCAAGTGCGATGGCAATGATATCAAAAATAGCATATTGCTTGAGGCGAGTGGAATATAAAAGTTGTAGGACAAAGTAGGCTAAGATCAGAATCTTAAAGAATATTGGTAGGCTGAGTGATAGAAAAAAAACTAATGCCAAGAGCGTCACGACGCTAAACACAGCAATCGGAACAGGTAATTTACCAGAGGCTAGAGGGCGGTTTTTCTTGAAGGGGTGTTTGCGATCTGATTCGATATCAATCAGGTCGTTGATCAGATAAATACTTGAGGTGAGTAGACAAAAAATTATAAACGCAAAACTAACAGTGATTACGTAGGGGGTTTGCCCATCAGCTTGGTAAAAGAAAAAACCTGAAAAAACGAGGGCAGCGTAGAGGGCGAGATTTTTCAGCCATTGCTTGGGGCGGAATGAACGTAGTAAATGTAGACTAAGATTTTCCATGTCGCAGTGCCTTTAGCTTAGTATATATCAAAAAAGCAAATACGATGCCGGTGGTTGTAAGGATAGCGATAATTTTGCCAGCAGTATTGAGGTAGAGCGATAGTAAGCCAAGCGCGGCGCTACTGGCGATATAAAAGAGGGCGATGCGGCGCTTGCCCCAGCCATAGTAGTCCATGAGTTTGTGGTGAAGATGGCCTCGATCGCCCCAAAAGGGTGATTTGCCGGCGGCCAAGCGCCGCAAAATCGTAAAAACGCCATCAGCGGTAGGAATGGCCAGAACCATTAGAGTTGTGGCAACCTTCGCGCCAGAAAGAATCGCTAAAATACTCAGGAAAAATCCTGCTAAAGAGCCAGCTCCATAACCCGGCATAATTTTTTGCGGGTAGAAGTTCCAGATGAAAAGACCGCTGTATGCGCCAGCCACAATGAGAGCAAGATTAACCACATTAAATTGGGTTGGTGCATCAGCAAATCTACTTGCCAAAATCGCAATAAATACACTTGAAACTGCCACAAAACCTGGTAATTGACCATCAACTCCTTTAGACCAATTGATAATATTCATATTCCAAGTAATGAAAAAAATCGCAAATAAACTTGAAAGAATCCAAATATGTCTGGTTTCTCCAAAAATCTCAAAACTAAGTTGCGGCTGGCTAAGGTGAATCACTCCCTCACCGAGAGGATTGCTAACGTAGGCAATGCCGATGCCCGCTCCCACCACAATAAAAGTGGCTAAGAGTCCAGTGAAAAGACGGATATATGGGCTAATATCGAGAATATCATCGATGAAACCAACTATCGTGAGGAGGCTGGCACCAAGAAAAATTGCCAAAAGATAATAATCGAAATTAAGAAATAGTGTGGCAGCAAAGAGCACTGATAGAAAAATAACGACTCCGCCACCGCGAGGGACTGCTGTCTGGTGAGTTTTTTTAGCATGTCGATTGGTGCTTGGATCATCAAGCCAATTTTGCTGACGATAAAGAGCAATAATCACAGGGCTAATAAGTGTCGCACCGAGGAAACTAATTAAAAAAGGCCACATTAATTCACTATTATAATGATTCGCCAACTAATCGCCAAAAGCAAAATCTGCAATAGTACCGTGAGTTGTACCAGCATCTTGAGAATTTGTTCATTTATTTCTCGCTGCGTTTTCATAAAGGTGAAGTGGAGCATATTGGAAAGCAGGGCCAAACCAGGAATCAAAAAAATCCAGATTTTGTCAGCAAGTTGTTGGTCATTGGCTTGTGAATAGAATAAGGGAATTTGCGGTTGGAGAAAAAAATAAGCAATCGTGCAACTTAATACATTAAGGAATCCGAGTGTGATTGCAGTTAAACCCATTTTGCGCAAATGCACTGGCAGAAAACGTAAATAAGAGATTGTCTTAGTGGTTGGTTTGTTATGAAACGTACGATCCATAATTGATTTAGGGTTGCTCTTGTCGTAAATAGACGGTCATATGTGTAAAGTTAGTGTTCGGAATATAATACTTGGCTAAATACGCTTCAAGAGTGGGAAATTTTTCATTCTCATTGTTCATCACCACAATCAGCTGTGGTTTTTCGGCGACAATCTGAGCAAAGGTGCGGTTATGATCAGCGAAATCTTTGATGTGAAAAGAAACAGTGAAGCGGGAGGTGGGAACGGTTTGGCTTTGTGCGTAGAGGAGTGGATTAGTGCCCCAAATGAAGATTTTTTTAATTCCCATCTCTTTGATTAGCTTGCTAATTTTGCGATTATCAGCGATGTTGCCATCAAAGGAATTTTCATATTCTTCTTTGCTAATTTGGAGTGTGGCGTAGCGGTAAAATTGTTTGTAGTACCAGGTTACCTCATATGGTTTAAAGCCAAAACTGAGCATGACATAGCCAGTTAAGGCAAATAAACCAATCCCCAGCCCTAAGGTGCGCCAATTACGCCAGCGGGCAATCATTTCGACTAGAAGTAAAGCTGCACTTGGCACCATTTGAATGAAGTAGTGTGGATAGGGGCGACTTGAGAGTAAAACTGAATAGAGGGTGAAAATAAAGTAGATGGCGATAAATTGAGTTCTCTTTTTCAACTCTTTGGTGTTGAGCGAAATCAATAAGAAAATGGTGAATAAAACGATGGTTTTACCCGGCATGCTAAAAGCAAAGTTGAGGAACTCACTGCCAAAGTCATGAGACCAAGATTGGCTGTAACGGAAGTTATAGAGTAATCCGTAATCAAGATAGTCTTTGCCACTGCCGACGCTGACAAAGTAGAGGATGGACAAAGCGATTGGAATGAGTAAACCGGCTACAAACCAGAGGCCTTTGCCAACTAAGGAGATAAATTTCTGCCAAACAGTCTTTACATTAGCTCCTGGACTTATGAGTTTACCAAAGAGAATTAACCAGAAAATAGCTAAAAAAGCTGCTACATCAAGAATAGCTGGAACTTTGGTGAGAATGCCCAGTCCCATAAAGACGCCAGCTCCCAGCAAAGAGAGTTGGTCACGGAGAGGGGAAATTTTCTTGAGAGTGGTTTTGCTGCTTTGAAAAAATTCCTGCCAGACGCTGCTTTGGCTAAATAGAACTGCTCCGACCATGACAAAACCCATCACGAAGAGCTCGCCATTGGGAATATGTCCTTCCAGCCAAGGTAAGGTTGTGAAAATAACCAAAATAAAACTTGCCAGCCAAGCGAGGCTGATTTTTTTGAAGAGTGTCTTGGCTAATTTGAAAAAAAGTGCCGTGGTAATGAGCATCCACACTAGGTTAAGAAGGCGGAAATAAAACTGGTTGGGTACCATCGCTAGATAGTAAATCAGGGGAGTCTTGTGATCAATGATGGTGGTGTAGAGTTTACCTCCTTCGCGTAGAGCATTGCCAAGGGTCAGATAAATGGCTTCATCACCATACCAATATGGTTCAAAAAAATTGGGAATGCGTAGGATCACAATAATGGCAAAAAGTACGAGTAAACCGGTATGTCGATCGAGAAAAAGATCAATCTTCTTAAGCAAAGCAAATACAGACTTGAGTAAAGAC
This sequence comes from uncultured bacterium, assembly GCA_903891335.1. GTDB lineage: Bacteria > Patescibacteriota > Microgenomatia > UBA1400 > PJMF01 > UBA1364. Next base: position 24,136 of record CAITDX010000003.1, on the reverse strand, counting down.
ATAGATCTTTCCATTGTAGCCGATCAAGGAAAGCAAAAGCAAGTCGATTAATTGAAGGGGGGAACACCTAGACTTTTTCAGTTACCTTGTACTCTAGATATTTTCCAAGCATCAGGCGAGTATGCGCATCAATTCCTGGCAATGCAGAGAAGAAAAATCCAACAACAGGCAGGAGAATGAATTCAAGCGGTTGCATAAGGTAGGAAAAGAAACCGCGTTTGTTGTGATGGGCAGGTCTATTGCTGCTATCAATGATGAAAATAGTGAACATAGAGATCAGTGACAGAGTTAATAAAGTGGATGTAACCTGGGGTAAGGTTTTACCAATGATGGTGCGATTAAATTCGTCATTCAGCAGCGGGGGCAACATCGCTGAAACAGTCACCGCAAACCAATTGACTGGCCAGAGGAAATGATCCTCGATAACCTTAAATACACGAATAGTTTTGTCCCAAAAAGGAATGCCCTCGGTGAGTACATATTGACGGATGATGTAGGCATCATCGCTGACTCCCCAAGCCCACCGTTTGATTTGTTCATATTGATTATGCATGCTCCTCCAGAAACCATTGGATTGGACGGCGTCCGCATAAACAGGAAGATAGATGGGCTCGACTTCGAAATCACCTTTTTTGGCGAAGTACGATTTGAAAAAGAGTCGGTAATCCTCAGGAATCACATCAGTATCCCAATACCCAATTTCATCAATGTGCTTGAGTGAGGTGGAATAGGTCGAAAAATTGATCAGACGATCACGGCGAGAAAGAATGTAGATTTGCATGACTGATTGAATCGCAGCGAGAACGCGAATGGGTGCGGGCACATGCCAGATATTGTTGTAGAAACTAATCCCACCTTGCCAGCTGCGATTGTATGGTTTCTCGGTAGTTAGAAATGAATGAGTGAGATAAGAAAAATAGTGGGGATGAAAGATGGCATCAGCATCTTCACTGGTGATGGTGACGTTTTCAATCGGAATGCCAACTTGATCAATTAGCTTGGCTTTAGCCATGCGTGCCCCGTAGCAGGTATTGGAGGATTTGCCTTTGATTTCACCGACAATATCAGGGTGTTTACTGGTCCAAAGATGACCGAAGGTTTTGCCAAATTTAGCTTGTAGAACTTTGACTTTCTCATCAACGCCTTTACCCTCGCGCTCTTCGAAAGACAGCATGATGTGGAGGTTCTTGAGAGGAAAGGTTTGTTTGCTGAGGCCAGTGAGAGTGCGTTCAAGCGTGGTAACTGGCTCTTGATAGGTGGGAATGACGATGATGTGGTGAATTTGATCCCATTTATTGGCAAATTTTTGGCGCAATTCAGGCAAATGATCATACTTGCTAAAAGCTCTGATCTTGAAGTGAGAAATGGTGGCAAAAAAAGTCAAAACCAGTGAGCGGTAGAGCCAGTAAACAGCGAAGATGATGACCTAGTAGGCGACTACTTGAGGAATGAGAAGGGAGCCCCAGACTGGAAATAAAATCAAAAACCAAGAAATTAATCCTGGTAGGATTTCAAGCGCGCGACGAGTGCGCACGGGATGACGCTGAAAGTAACGTTTTACCACTGGCATATTATAGTATATTGGCTGTCTTTGCACAAAACTGGTTCTTTTTTTAGATGAGCTTGAAAGGTTTTTATGAGAGCAAGTCAAAGACTTGTAGTGAATTATGATAGATTTGCTCCAGATCTGCTCCTAAGTTTGCTGCAGCAAATGCAGCAGTGAGCGCGATCATGGCTGGCTCGCACACTTTGCCCCGATGTGGTTCGGGAGCTAGATAGGGTGCATCCGTTTCTAAGAGGATTTTTTCAGGATGGCGTTTTTGAACTAGGGTAAAAATTTCTCTGATATTGCTCGCATTTTTAAAAGTGAGGTTGCCATCAAACCCAAAGTAGCTATTGGGTAACGCAAGAGCCTTCTCAAGATATGTAGTTGGACCAGAAACACAGTGAAAAATCACCGCTTGTTGATGATTGGAGGCGTAGCGGTGATAGAGTTCTAGTGCGCGTAGATAGGCCGTCTCCGCTTGATCGCGCACGTGCAAGACGATTGGTAGTTGCAAACGGGTGGCAAGTTCGAGTTGTCTGATAAATAGTTGTTCTTGCTTTTGAATTTCTGTGATTGGATCTAGGCTGGTTGCTAGTCGATAGAAATCAAGACCGATTTCGCCAATGGCCTTGACTTGCGCTACTTCCGTCAAAGCAGTTAATTCTTGGAGAGTTTGATCGAAATCCTCAATCGCCATGGCTTCGGTGGGGTGAATGCCGATGGCGGCATACAGTGAACTATTGTTATCGGCTACAATCTCAAGCGCTTGACGACTACTCGCTAAATTAGTCCCGACAATCAGACTTTTTTTGACACCAGCTGAAGTGGCTGTTTGTTGATGCTGTTGCCAGTTTTCCAAAAGTGGCGACAGATTGTAGTGGCAGTGGGTGTCGAAAATCTGCATAAAAGAGCACTATGCGATGCGAGCGAATAAACCAGTGGTGAAGCTTTGTATTTGACCCTGGAAATGCTGCTTAATGGTAGCGGCAGTGCTAGGCATGAAAGGGATGAGCATATGAGCAATCTGCTGAATTTGCGCAATTGCTTCAGTTAAAATAGCTGTTTTTTCTTCACCCGTTTTTTTCCAAGGCGTAGTGCTAGCCAGAAATTTATCTGTTTCACTGATTTTGACTGAGATGCAATCAAGTGCAGGTTTGAGATCAAACGCATTCATTAGGCTTGTGTATTCAGTGGGCAGCTCATTGACAGAGCTTTCAATACTTACGCCGGCTTGTTCTGCCATCTTAGCGACGCGAGAACAGAGATTGCCCAGGCCATTGGCAAGTTGGGCGTTGTAATTGAGATCAAGTTTGTCAAAAGTCACATCCATATCTTCGCCAAAAGTACCTAGGTTAATGAGGAGGAAACGACTGGCATCGAGCCCATAGCGTTTGACTAAGTCGGTGGGACTAATGACATTACCGAGTGACTTGCTCATCTTCTGACCATCAACCCCGATGAAGCCATTGATGAGGATTTTTCGAGAGGGTGGGAGTTGTGCAGAAAGGAGCATGGCTTGCCACATCGCAGCTTGCTGACGCAGATTGTCTTTGCCAGCCAGCTGAATACCGGGCCAAAACTCAGTAAATTTAGTTTCATTCTGTGGCCAACTGAGGGTAGAAATATAGTTGACGAGTGCATCAAACCAGACGTACATGACGTGCTCATCGTCTCCTGGTACCGGGATGCCCCAAGGCATTTTGTCGCGTAAACGTGAAATGCTGAAGTCACTCAGGCCTTGTTTGACGAAGGCAGTGATTTCGTTGAGACGCTCCTTAGGTTTGACGAATTCGTCTTGCGCATATAAGGAGAGGAGTTGTTCTTGATAGCGACTGAACCGGAAGAAATAGTTTTCTTCTTCCCGTAGCTCAAGTTCTTGCTTAGGGTGAAGTGGACAGCGACCATCAATCAGTTCACTGTCTTGTTTGGCGAGTTCGCAACCAACGCAATATTTGACTTTGTAGTTGGCTTTGTAAATGTCACCATTAGCCTGACAACGGCGCCAGAATTCTTGGGCAGCGGCAATGTGGTGCTCATCAGTAGTGCGAATAAAATGATTGAAACTCAGGTTGAGTAGCTGCTGCAGATCAGCGAATTTAGCGGCCCACTCATCGCAGTAACTTTTAGGATCAACACCTTGTTCGAGGGCTTTCTCGTAGATTTTCTGACCATGCTCATCGGTGCCGGTATTGAAAATCACTTCTTCTCCAAGCAGATCACGATGATAGCGAGCAATAACATCCGCCTCAACAATTTCAAGCGCAAAGCCAATGTGAGGAGCAGCATTGACATACGGTAAAGTAGTGGTGAGATAAAAACTATTTTTTGCCATGATTTTTTACCATTATATCTTGAAAAATCAAAAAAAATAAGATGGCGCTGGTCGTCGCAATGATGACTAGTGCGGGTAAATCAAACTCAATTTGGTTGAGTCGCCAATAGAGAATAAGCGCGACTACAGTGCTTAGATAGAACCCCCACTTTTGATTGAGTGTTACAAAAGTGAAGAAAAAAAAGTTGCTCACAAAAACTAAAGTGGTAAAAGGTAAATAGTTATTGTTCCAGAGAAAATGTTGGATTTGACTGGGATACGTGCGCAGCATGAGTTGATAGGTCGCATAGTATCCAAGTAGAGCGAGTAAGAGACAGATGCTGTAGCGCAAGTAATCAGCGAATCTGCGCTTGATTGGTTGAGGAAGCTGCCAAGGCGGGGATTTTTGGTGTTGTTTTGCCGACTGACTCACTCGCTGCTTGATGTCCTGAGTAGCTGGCTGAGGAGTAGTTTGAGGAGCAACTGGCTGCTTGTGTAGACGTGAGGGAGCGTAGGTTCTAGCCATAGCGTTTATGCTTCTAGTATACTAGGGTCATCTATGAATACTACTACTTTGATTTTAATTTTGCTGTTTTTTGGAGCACTGGTGGCTTTTTATATTGCAATTCGCAAGCTTTTGGAAGCAAAAACTGACGGTATTGATGATGAAGCCAAGCTGGAAAGCTTGATGCACAAGGTGTTTGGGATGACCGCCAATACGCTTGCGCAACAAAGCAAGCAGATTCTTGCTGGTGAAAAAGATGTTATTAAAAATGATTTAGCCAATAAACAAGCGATGCTGGAGAAGATGATTAAGGATTTGCGGGAAGAAATGAGTAGTCAGCAAAAGGAAATTCGCGCTATTGAAAAAGATCAGATTGATAAGATCAGTAAAGTCGCCACGGCTGTCCAAGAGCATCGGGATTTCACCAAAGAATTAAAAGTTTCAACCGAAACGCTCGCCAAAGTTCTTTCCAACAATCAAACCCGCGGTGCCTGGGGTGAGCGCATTATTGAAGATCTTTTGCAAGCCAATGGTTTGCAAGAAGGTATTCACTATGTACGCCAAGCCAAGCTCGGTGAGTCGGTGCTCAAACCAGATATTACTTTGCTATTACCAGACAAACGCAATGTGCCAGTAGACGTCAAGTTTCCCTATCAGGAAGTGCAAAAAATGTCTTTGGCGGAGACGCAGTCTGAGAAGCAAACACACATGCAGCAATTTAAGCGCGACCTCAAAACTAAAGTTGATAAAGTTGCTGCCTATATTTCACCTGAAAATGACACTTTGGATTATGCGATTATGTTTGTGCCCAATGAGGCCTTGTTTTCCTTTATCAATCAGAAATTTCCTGATGTCATAGATGAGGCTTTGAGTCAGAAGGTGATTATTTGTTCGCCATTTAGTTTCTTGATCGTGGCGCGGACAGTCATGGAAAGTTATCGTAATTTCATGGTAGGGAAGAAAATCAAGGAAGTGCTCAAGCAAATTGATGCCTTTGCGGGTGAGTGGATGCGCTTCGATGAAGATTTTATGAAGTTTGGTCGCAGTATCGAAAATTTGCAAAAGACCTACGATGTGCTGGCTGGCACCCGCAAGAAACAAATGGAAAAACGCTTGGCTAAGATTGAACAATACCGGGGGAGCTCGGTGGAGCTGTTGGAGGAGGGAGAGAAAGTAAAATTGCTTAAAGATTAGAGTCTATTGAAATAGACGATATAATATCTCTTCAGTTTTTTATATAAAAAGCCAATAAGTTATGTTTTTTAATTTGTATAATTGAAGCTTTTTATGACTCAGGAGAAAAAAAAATTAAAACTTAATCCAGCAGATTTGGTTACTGGGGAAGGAAGAGAGGATAAGATTCAAGCCTTATTGGAAACAAAAAAACCAGTTCCGCCTATAGTTGTTTTTCGTGATATAAGCAAAACAGGTGATGTGGTTGATTATGTTGTTGAGGGAACTAATCGGACCATAGCTGCAAAGAAAAAAGGAGTGCCAGAAATTGAAGCAGAAGTAATTGAGGATGAATCTTATAAAGTTGGTAAGGTTTCAGTTTTAACGCTAGTCCTAACAAGGGTTTTCGGTATAAGAAATAAGAAATAGAGTTTTATTTTTTATTTCTTAGATTTTTCTCAAAAAACTCGAGATCTCTCTGAATGGCTTGTTCCCAATTAGGCTGGAGATTGTGGTCGGCATTGGGATAGGAGTAGAAATTTACTTCAATTTTTTTCAGCTGCGCCGCTAAAGTTGCACTCTTAGTGCTTTCGTTGTTACGGCGCTCATTTTCTAAGTCAACTTTGGCTAAAAATTCTTCACTCCAGGAAAGCAGAGCGCTATCATCTCGACCACCATGATGGATTTGTAGTGGTCCCTGGAGGTGACTCAGGTGTTTGGTGAGGGAAAAGTCAAAAACATCGTAGTTTTCCTCGAATTGACTGAGGTATTTACGCATTTCTTTACCTTCATCTTCGTATTCGTCACTAAAATACAGAATTGAATAGGGAAACGGAGCGAGCACTGGAGCCCACAAGGTAGTGGGAATTGGTTCTGCAAGAGCTTCTAGAGTAGTGACGGCAATTTGACCGCCATTACTGTGAGCCCAGATACCAATTTTTTGTGGATCAAGAGTGACGGTGGTAACCGGAAGTTTAGGGAAAGCAGACAGGTTAATTGTGGGGAATTTTTGAAGAGTGGCCAGCAAATCCATAATATTGAGTGGTTTGAGGAAACGTGCTTCCCAAGTGTCGGTTGGTTCTGTGTCACTTTCACCAAAGCCCAAGAAGTCAGGAGCGATAGTCAGGTAGCCTTGATTTGCAAATGCTGATGCTGCGTTTTTGGTGCCAACTCCAGGAGAGTAGATTTCAAGCGGGACATAGCCACGCAACATGATAATGATTGGTAGAGCAGTGGGCGTTGGAAGTGTTGACTCAGTAATGGGGTTGGAGGTAGCTGAATTTGCTGACTCAAGCTTGAGTGTCAGCGCCCCAGAAATGGTTTTTCCTTGACTCTGGTAACTGATAAGAAAAGTATAGAGATTGCTTTCTAGATCTTGGGTGATGATTTTTTTGACTTGAAGTGCTTGTTGTGGTTGGCTTTGTAATGCTTTCAGTTGCGGAATAGCGTATTTAAGGAGCGGGAGAGGAGTGGAGGTGGGAGTGAGTTCTTCTCTGGTAATAGAAAGCTTGCGCGTAGGGTTTTGAGCCTTGTCAGTGCTAAACCACCAGATAGTGCCAATGGTGCTGAGAATGAGTAGAGATACGATGAGAGTGATTTTGAGGTTCATTGAGGAAAAATCTTAAAGAACAAGACGAATAATATTAGTTTTTTGGCGCAAAAATCATTACAGTTGGTTTTTTTGAATTTCCCCCAGACATGTCTTCAACCAATAGATCAAACCGCATTTTTTGCTCAAGCAATATAGGAATCCATTTCTTTGGAATTATAAGAATGGCTCCCTCTTTTGTTACACGGAGAATTTCTGGTAATGTTTCAATGAAAAATTCTATTCCTCCGTCCTTCAAGTTGTCTCCATATGGAGGATCAGAGACTACCAAGTCAAACTGTCTGTTTTCAAAAGGCATTTTCTGAGCATCATGAGTAGTGAATAAACTGTTTCTATCAACAAAGTTTGGTTTGTACCATGATGGTAATTCATCAAACATAACCTTAATCATATCTGAGTTTAATTTTGGATTATAAAAATGACCCGTATGATTTAAAGTATGTCCTCCAGGATATGATAAATCAGCAAGAGTTACGCTTTCTGGTAATTCCAGACTCTGAATAACATTTATGAGAACACCACTGCCGGCAAAAGGGTCAATAATGGTTTTGCCTTTTACCATAGATTTTAAAGTTGGCCAAATATTTGCTAGTTTATAATACTCAGGCGTCCATTTTCTAGAACACTCATCAATAGTTATCTCATGGTCGCCATCTCTTTGTTGATGTTTTGTAAAAAACCTTGGAATTTTTTGAATCAATAGAGCGAAAGTGGCTTCCAATAATCGATTTTTAATTTCTTTGCGAATTTCTGCCAAACCAACTTGATTTTTTGTAATAGCAAGTCTTTGGGTCAAATTGTATTCAACAGCTAATATGTTTGTTTGATAGTGAGGGAGATCCTTAAATTCAAGTTGAATTCTTGGATCTAGCTGCAATTGTTTGAGTTGCGTTATGACCTTAACCAGGGCATCTATTTCCCATTCAGGAGCACTGTAGAGCCATGAATTATCGCCAAACATGATATTTGCTATTTCTTGAGGCGAATAAACAGATGTGTCAACTTTATTTCTTCGTTTAGTTGATTCAATATGAAAGCTACTAAAATCTTGAACTTGACTTTTTATGTGGCTGTTTCTTTCTTGAATCATTGATAAATAGGCAATAATTTTTTCTGGATAGAGAACTAGATCAGCAAGCTGAGCTCCCTCTCTTCTTAGAACTCGAGTTGCAGAAATAAAATCATTTACATATAAGTTGATTGGATAAATATCAGTTTCACGACCACTCAGGAAGTTTGGTCCAACCGAAGTTGCGTGTTTTCCCTCTATAATAACTGGTCCATTATGTTGATTTGCATCTCCATATATTTGCGAGTCAAAATCTTTTACTGGTGGAACTTTATCAAAACCGGCAGCACTTGTTTCATTGTGCATGTCGGCCATGTCTCGCACCCTTTTTCCAATCAGGATAAGATCAACTTGTTTTGACGTTGTTTTTTTGAATTTCCTTTGAATTTCGTAAGCCAATGTTGTTGATCCACTACCAGCTCCTTGTGCAGATATTAAAATAATAGATTTATCGCTTGGTTTAAGCTGTTCAAGTTCTGGAACTTTATAGTGTTTATCATCCTCTTCAAGATGATCTATTCTTTCTCTTGTCATTATGATAGTGATTTTACCAGATGTGGTATTTTTTTTACAACCTCACTTTTTTGCGTGCATTACTTTTTTTACAATAATAAATTGCAAAAAGATGAGGTCCAAAATATAATACTCCCTTATATGCAGCGAACTTTAGTTTTGGATACTTTGAAAAGTGTTGGTCAAACCGTTCGTCTCTGTGGCTGGGTGGACAGTAAGCGCGATCATGGTAAAGTAACTTTTATCGATTTACGCGATAGAACGGGCAAAATTCAAGCAGTTGGCATCAAGGGTAAACTCAGTGACCTCAGCACCGAATCAGTGGTTGAATTGGTCGGTCAAGTCAACCAGCGCCCAGAAAAACTGGTTAATCCACAGCTTGCTACTGGCACGGTTGAGCTTTTCGTCGAGAGTTACACCATTCTCAATCAAGCAGCTGAATTACCCATTCAAGTCCAAGGTGATGGTCGTGAGGTCAATGAAGAAGTGCGTCTCAAATATCGCTATCTCGATCTACGCCGGGAGCGACTGCAGAAAATCGTGCGTCTGCGCTCCAAGTTCTACACTGCACTGCGTCAAGAACTAGATCAAAAAGATTTCACTGAAGTTGAAACTCCGATGTTGACCAAATCAACTAAGGAGGGTGCTCGCGATTTTATCGTGCCGTCACGCTTTAATCCAGGGAAATTTTATGCGCTTCCTCAGAGTCCACAGCAATACAAACAGCTGCTGATGACTGCGGGTGTGGAAAACTATTATCAGTTTGCTCGCTGCATCAGAGATGAGGATTTGCGTGCAGATCGGGGTTTCGAATTCACGCAGCTTGATCTCGAGATGAGTTTCGTCACTCAAGAAGAACTAATGGCGCATGTCGAAGAAATTGTCAAAAACGCCGTCAAAAAAGTTGGTGGTAAGCTCCAACAGGAACAGTTTCCGGTCATCAACTACGATGATGCCATTGCTAAATATGGCGCTGATAAATTTGATCTGCGCACTGAGGAAGAAAAACAAGCTGGCGTCCTTGCGTTTGCTTGGGTGGTGCGTTTCCCCTTTTTCAAAAAAGTCGACAAAAAAGACATTGCCGAAGTTCGTGATGGCAAGAGTGGTTGGACCTTCACTCACAATCCCTTCTCTCGACCAATTGATGAATCGCTCGCCGATCATTTAGCTGGTGAAAATATCGAGCAAATTATCACTGCTCAGTATGATTTGGTCTGTAATGGTTACGAAGCTGGTGGTGGTAGCATTAGAGCTCACGAGCCAGAAGTGCTCAAACAAACCTTCAAGATTATGGGCTACGGTGATAGTGAGATTGAAGCCAGTATCGGTCACATGTTGCAAGCCTTCAAGCTTGGCACACCTCCTCATGGTGGCATTGCTTTGGGACTTGATCGCTTAGTTATGCTACTAGCAGGTGAAAACTCGCTCAAAGAAACCATTGCTTTCCCAATGAACTCCACTGGTCATACCTCCATTATGGATGCGCCTAGTGAAGTTTCTCAAGATCAACTCAAAGAGTTGGGTATCAAGATTGCCTAAGATTTGCTACACTAAAGAATAGTGAAAAAATCACAGCTAGGGTGGTTATTGGTATTTTTGTTGACATTCCTAAATATTGGTTTTTGGTTGCTATATCCACAAAAAACTACTGCTTTGTATCAAGTAGAGTTGGTCGACGCGATTGAACTGCCACTCCCCAAAAGCCCGGCAGTGAAACTAACTAATCAGTTTCCTGAGCTTACTGCTCAGGCTATCTATGCACTTGATCTTAATTCTCTGACGGTTTTATATGAAAAAAATGCAGACACTCCGCTGTATCCCGCCTCAACCACCAAAATGATGACTGCTCTAGTGGCGGTTGATCATTTTGATCTTGGTCAGGAATTGACGGTGGTGAGTGAAGCAACAACTGCCGGCACACGCCTGCCGCTTTTTCCTGGTCAAAAAATGTCTGTTGGAGATTTGCTAGCCAGCATGATGATTGCTTCTGCTAATGACAGCGCCTATTTATTGGCTAATCACTATCCAGGAGGAATGACTGCTTTTGTGCAAGCCATGAATCAACGCGCTCTCGCTCTTGGTCTTGAACAAACTCGTTTTAGCAATCCAGCCGGGTTGGATGAGAGCGAGCAGCAAAGTAGCGCTCGTGATTTGACCGTGATTACTCGAGAACTTCTTAAAAATGACTTCTTACGAGAATTAGTGGCCACACCTTATCTGGAAATTCCGAGTCAGATGCAAAATATGCCAGTCTACCAGTTACGCAGCACCAATCAACTTTTTGGTTTAATTGGCGGAATCAAAGGTGTAAAAACAGGCACCACTGAATTAGCCGGAGAAGTTTTAATTACATTGATTGAGAGAGATGGACATCAAATTTTAATTACCTTGATGAATAGCCAAGATCGTTATGCCGATACCAGTCAATTAGTACAATGGATTTTTAATAATTACGAGTGGCGCGAGCTCAGTCTCACGCAGTACAATACAGCTGCTGATTATGCCGAGTCAAACCAATTCTAGTGGAAGTGGCGGTCCCAACTTAACCAATGTCAATTATGCTGGTCGGTTGTTGGTGCGCTATGGGCTGGCGTTTTTGGTCTTTTTGATGGTGGGCCGGGTGCTTCTCAATGCGCTGGTCGCGTATTGGAAAGCGACCCATCCTGAGCCTCCACCGCCACCAACGGTTGGTTTTGGCGTGCTACCAAGCATTCAGTTTCCACTGCAGGCCGAAACCGATAAGCCTAGTTCATATACACTGGAAATGCCTTATGGCATCAAGGAAATTAGCGATAGAGCCAAGGTATTTTTGGTGACTAAATCATCGGCTAATTTATTGGCCGACCAACGGGTCAAAGAAATTGCCTCGAAATATGGGTTTATTTTTGCTCCTGAGGTGCTCTCAGATGAACTCTATCGTTTCACCAAGAATACGCCACTGGATATGAGTTTGGAAATTAGTTCGGTTGATTCGACTTTCTCACTGCAAAGCAACTTTTTAGCTCGTCCTGATTTATTGACTACCTCAGGTGTTTTGCCAGAAGAATTTGAGGCTGTTGATCAAGTCAAGAAGTTTTTGAATACTGCTGATTTACTAGGGGCAGATATGGCCAGTGCCTCTGGTAAGGTGAGTTTTCTGCGCTCAGTTGGAGGTGAATTGAAGCCAGCACTATCGCTGTCTGAAGCTAATTTCTTGCAAATTGACCTCAATCGTAACCCGATTGACCAGCTCTATCAGGTGTATACAAGCGCAGGTGAGATAGGAGTAGTGTCTGCGAAACTCAGCTCGGCTTTCTCCGGTAACAACGCAATTGTTGCCATGGAATATCACTATCGGAATATTGATTATCTTAACTTTGAGACCTATCCATTGCGTACTGCTCGAGCAGCCTGGAATGTAGTGCAATCCGGTGAGGCATATGTGGTGGGAGGAGCTGGTCTGAAAGAAGCAGTATTTCGAGAGGTAGAGTTAGCATATTTTGATAGTCTGGAAGAGCAAAAATACTTGCAACCAATCTATGTATTCAAAGGCGATGGCAATGTGATGGCTTTTGTGAGTGCAATTGATCCAAATTATGTCAGTCGGTCGAGCAACTAGATCAGGGATGATACAATAACCAAAATAAAATTATGTCAAATCAAATCAGAACAAGAATGGCCCCAAGTCCCACTGGAGAAATGCATGTGGGTAGCATGGCGACCTTACTCAAAAATTACGCCTATGCCAAGAAATATAGCGGTCAATTTATTTTACGTATCGAAGATACCGACAAAGAACGAGAAGTTCCAGGAGGAGTGCAAGCCATCCAGGAAGTGATTCGTCGCTATGGATTGGATTGGGATGAAGGTCCTGGTAAAGGTGGCGACTATGGTCCCTACATCCAATCAGAACGCTTAGCGATTTATCAGCGCGAAGTTCAGCAATTATTGGACAATGATAAGGCTTATTATTGTTTTTGCTCCAAGGAGCGTTTGGCAGCAGTCAAAGAGCAGCAATTAGCGGCCAAAGTAGCGCCACGTTATGATGGACACTGTCGTCATTTGACTCAGGATGAAGCCAAGACCCGAGTGGAAGCCGGTGAGTCGTATGTGATTCGTCTCAAAGTGCCTGAAAACCAAGAGATTGTTTTTACTGATTTGCTCCGAGGAGAGATTCGTTTTCACTCCAATCTTATTGACGATCAGGTGTTGCTGAAGTCAGATGGGTACCCGACCTATCATTTGGCAGTAGTGATTGACGATCATTTGATGGAAATCACTCACATCATGCGCGGTGAAGAGTGGATTAGCTCAACTCCGAAACATGTTTTACTCTATCAGGCTTTTGGTTGGGAAGTGCCGACGTTTGCCCATATTCCTGTTTTCCTGAATCCTGATGGTAAAGGCAAGATGAGTAAGCGCAAAGGCATGGTATCAGCAATTTCTTTCTTAGAGCGCGGTTACTTACCTGAAGCGATGCTTAACTTCTTTATGATTTTAGGCTGGGCTAAGAGCGATCAAGAAGAAGTGATGAGTTTGCAAGAATATATTCGAGAGTTTGAACCAAGTGATCTCAGTAGCAACAGTGTTGCGTTTGATTTGGTGAAACTCAATTGGCTCAATGGAGTCTACATTCGCAAGCTCAGTCTTGAGGAATTAGCTGATCGTATCAAGCCTTTTGTTCCGGCTGCCTTTCCAAGTCAGAAGCTAATGGCGGTGCTACCATTGATTCAAGAGCGTTTAGTGACTTTGGCAGATTTTGCTGATTTAACTAAGTTTTTTTATGGCACAATTTCTTATGACGCAACTGTTTTGCTGAAAAAGGCCACACCTGAGTTGGTGATTATGCAGCTCCAGCAAACCGTGTCATTATTGCAAGCCATGAATACTTGGGATACGGCTACCATTGAGACAGCCATTCGACAGTTGCAGGAAGAAAAAGATTGGCACAAGGGGCAATATTTTATGATGTTGCGTCTGGCAGTGACAGGTGAAAAAGCCACTCCTCCGTTATTTGAAACAATGCAGGTGATTGGTAAAGATGTCGTTCTTGAGCGACTTCAGCAAGCGCTTACTTTACTGCAGAAACTTTAGATTTTATGACTGCCCACAGTAAATCACAACAATTTTTGGCGGGTTTAGCAATGGCTGGTCAGGTTGCCATGACTGCGCCAGTGACTTCAAAAGCAGCCACCAATCAAGTCGTGCTTGATGAACAAGCGGCGCAGGTGGCCAAAGAAATTGCTGAGACTGAGAAACAGGAAATTTTAGCCAAACTCACCAGTTATGTACATTCTCCTGCAGGTCATTTGGAGCGAGAAACTGAACTCTATCTTGAGCAACAATTATCGGAAATGCTTGGTTTTACGGTTAGGGCTCAGCTCGAAGGACAGCGACTCAATCATAGCATCGGCATTATGGGTGCTGAGCAACATCTTATTCGTTTTCCTGGCGATGAACTCAAAGATCATGATGCATTTCAGGAGGCAGGCATTGCTCCTAATCGAGGTGCTTTTGGTTGGTTTACCGAAAATGGTCAGTTGACTCCTGAATCAATCCAGCGAGAAAAATACTATTTCGCGGTGCAACTCATGTATTTACCAAACTGGGATCAGGAGTATGCAACGCTCAAGCCTTGGTATAAATTTCGTAAAATGATTGTTTTCAATCCTAGTGAAAAAATTGCCGTGGTGGGGGTGGTGGCCGATGCGGGGCCCGCGATGTGGGTCAAAAAGCAATTTGGAGGCTCTCCTGAAGTGATTCGTGAGGGCAAAATTTGGAGCCAAAATGCTAAAGGCAAAGTTATGTTATTATTTGTTGATGATCCAGAAGATCGTATTCCACTTGGACCAATTACGTTATAAATTTTCCTATGATTAAAACCAATCTTTTTATTGGCTCCCGGTATCCCGTTAATCGTCGCTTGATCAAGAAAACGGTTGAGCGAGTTTTACAGGAACATGGTTTAGATAATGTACAGGTGGATGTTTCGATTGTAGGAGCGCGTAAGATTACAACCCTCAATGAAACCTATCTCAAGCATGAAGGGTCAACTGATGTTTTGTCGTTTCCTCACCATGACAAGGGGCAACTTAATGATTTTCCTTTACCGGCAGAAGCTCTTGTGCATCTGGGAGATGTGGTGATTAGCTTTCCTGAGGCAGTACGAATGGCCAAGCGCTTCGGCAAGCTGGTTGATCAGCAAATTTGTTTCTATTTGGAACATGCACTTTTGCATTTACTTGGCTATCATCATGATGATCATTAGTTCGTCATAAATTATCTGATTTGTGTTACACTTTGAACATGGCTTGGTATCGTCAGTATCGTCCCAAACAAGTACAAGAACTCAATATTAGTTCAGTTCGTGAAGCGCTGCAGCAATTGATGCGCCATGGCAAAATGCCACAATCATTGCTCTTCGCTGGTCCAAAAGGGACGGGCAAAACGTCTGCTTCAAGAATCTTGGGAGCTATGCTCAATGACCCACATAATGCAGCGATTGTTGACCATGTATTTTTTGGCAAGCCCGCGCCGGCAACACCAGTCTTTGTTGAGCCCGATCCAAATAGTGACTTTGCTCGTCGCGTATATGAAGGACATTCGTTTGTAGTTCAAGAATTAGATGCAGCCTCAAACCGACGCATTGACGACATTCGTTTACTCAAAGAGAGAATTGATTTAGCTCCAACCGAAGGCAAAGTGACCGTCTATATTCTTGACGAAGTTCATATGCTGACCACTGAAGCTTTCAACGCTTTGCTGAAAATTTTGGAGGAACCGCCAGCTCATGTAGTGTTTATTTTAGCGACCACTGAGCTGCATAAAATTCCTGCAACCATCGTTTCTCGATGTAGTGTCGTGCATTTTCGCAAGGCAACTGCGGCAGAGTTACAAGCGGCTTTAGTGAGGGTGTTGGAGGCTGAGAAAATCGCTTGGAAAGAGGCTGACTTAACTCCAATTGTGCAGCGAGCTGATGGTAGTTTCAGAGATGGAGTCAAGATTTTGGAATTAGCGTGTCAAACCGGCAAGCTTGATCTGGAAAGTGTGCGTACTTTATTGGCCACTGATAGCTTGACTCATGTGAGAGCCATTTTTGATTTAGTTTTAGCCAAAGATGCTGCAGCACTGAGTCAAGTTTTTATGATGTTACGGGATGCAAACTACAATCAAAAGGATTTTTACAAAGATTGTTTGAGTTTCTTGCATCAAGATTTGCTGGTCAATTTGGGAGTGGTGGCTGGGGAGGCTGTCTATCAGGCTAAAATCGATCAGTTTTTGCTCAAGGAACTACTTGCAGCCAATCTTAATCAAGAGAGTCCGATCGCATTTTTGGTTTTAGAACTTAAGCTTTTGGAACTGATTGACCGATCTAAAGGTAAAAAAAGTGATGAGCCAAAAGAACCGCCTAGTTCTTCAGAACCAGTTTCAAGTAAAAAAAAAATGATACTTGAGTCAGTGTCACCGACGACTCAAGTATCATCAGTTGTCGCGCCAGTAGTTGAGTCTGTGACTGCGTCGGTTGCAGCAGCCAAGACAACGATTAGTATTCCCAATCATCAGTTAAAAGAGATTTGGCAGCAGTTTTTAGCTGCACTTTCTACCGATCATTTTTCACTCAAGACATTATTAAAATCATGCACGCTTGAGAGCTTGCAAACAGGCATCGCTCAGGTAGCGGTCTATTATTCTTTCCACAAGGAACAACTCGAGCAAGCCAAAAACAGAAGTATTTTACAGACAGTAGCGACCGAAATTTTTGGTAGTCCTCTAGATTTTACTTTTGTTTTGCAAGAAGGAACTGCCTTTGCCTTGGAGGAAACTCCAGAAGCAGATTTTATCACTCAGGCAAAAGATTCACTACTGTCCTAGACTTATCAATCAGCGAAAATATGATACACTTGTAAAAAAGTAACAGCAAAAATTATTTGGAAAGGTGCCTATGGCAGGTTTCATGAGTCAGTTGGGAGATTTAAACAAATTGCGCAAGCAAGCCAAGCAGATGCAGCAAGATTTGGCTGCTGAAGAAATTGTTGTCGAGCGCGGCGATATCATTGTGAAGATTACTGGTGCACAAGAAATCAAAGATGTATCAGTGCAGGGTATTCACAGCGATGAACTCGTCAAAGCTCTCAATGAGGCAATCAAGAAATCTCAAGAAGTGGCCGCTAAAAAATTGCAAAGTATGACTGGTGGTCTGGGTTCATTACTGGGCAAATAAAAGACCATGCGTCTCTTAATTGCGAGTAGTAATGCTGGTAAAATTCGCGAAATTCAGGCGATTCTAGCCACGAGTGATATAGAAGTTCTCAGCTATAAGGATGTTGGTTTAGCTGCTGATTTTGATGTGGTTGAAACTGGTACGACATTTACTGATAACGCCTGGCTCAAAGCCAGTGCCTATGCAGCAGCAACTGGCTTACCAGTTTTGGCTGATGATTCTGGCCTGGAGGTAGAGGCTTTGGATGGTTTTCCTGGAGTGTATTCAAATCGTTGGTTGGCTGGTACGACCAGTGAACGTAATCAGGCCTTATTGGCAAAACTAAGTCCCACTGATAGTCGAAATGCACAGTTTCGCAGTGTCCTTTGTCTCTATGATCCGCAAATGAAGCACACACAATTTTTTGAGGGAGTTATTAAAGGTAGTTTGGCGACAGCAGAGCGTGGCAGTCGACTCGAAGGTTTTGGGTATGATCCTATCTTCATCCCGGAAGGATATACACAAACCTTTGCAGAATTAGGAGTGGCGGTTAAAAATCAAATTTCTCACCGTCGCCAGGCGTTGCTTAAGCTAAACCAATTTCTTCTGACAAATACACATCCTGCACAGCCTGAATCATAGCCACTCCCTCATGGAGTGGTCGTTTAAATGCTTTACGTCCCATGATTAGACCGGCGCCGCCAGCGCGTTTATTGATGACTGCAGTGCGCACTGCCTCACGCAAATCAGTTTCAAAATTGCCATCACTACTGCTCTCACCGCCAGAGTTAATCAGACTGATTTTACCTGCATAACAATTCATAACTTGAAGGCGTACTAAATCGATTGGATTCTCAGTGGTGAGTTGTTCGTACATGTCTTTGTGATATTTACCAAATTTAAATTTCAAAAACGCTCCGTCGTGTTCTGGCATTTTTTGTTTGATAATATCAGCTTCGATGGTTACTCCGAGGCGATTGGCATAGCTGGTAATGTCGGCAGCACTCTCGTAATTGGTGTCTTTATCTTGCCAGGCACTGTTGCGAGGATAGCACCAGAGGATGGTGGCGAGACCAAGCTGATGTGCTTGGTAAAATGCCTCAGCAATTTCCACAATTTGTCGGTTGGACTGACTGGAGCCGAAGTAAATAGTAGCACCAATTGCCACGGCGCCCATATCAGCTGCCTGTTGTACTTTGGCAAAGAGCACCTGATCCCATTTATTAGGGTAAGTGAGGAGTTCGTTGTGATTGATTTTGACGATAAAAGGAATTTTGTCGGCGTATTTCTTGCTAACTAAACCAAGTGCCCCTAGAGTAGAAGCCACGCCGTTACACCCTGCCTCAAGTGCTAATTTGATCACATTTTCTGGGTCGAAGTAGAGTGGATTTTTATAAAAGGAATAATTGGCGTTGTGTTCGATATCTTGATCAACGGGTAGTATTGATAGATAGCCTGTGTTGCCAAGACGACCATGTGCATAGAGTCGCTCTAAATTTTCAATCGTTTTGTCATTTCGATCTGATTGAGAAAACACCGTTTGAACGTGATCACCTTTGGGGAAATGCAACAACTCCTTAGGAAGGAGTTGACAGCGGTGAGACAACAAATATTTCGCCTGTGCACCAAGCTGATCGACAATTTCTTGATAGGTCATTTATTGGTTTTAGCTTTTTTGTATGCGTATCGAAGCTCATAGAGCAGGTAAAATCCAAGCAACGCTCCCAGGAGTAAGCCAAACAGACCCTGACGGAAAAAGAGGAGGGTAATAAAATTAAGCACGATACTCACTAGATTGAGCAACAACATCATCATCCAGCCTTCAGCTTGTTTGTCTTTGAGGGGTTTGTAGGCCATGACCGAAAGTACACCTGCACCAATTTGAATCAAGCCTGTCAAATAGAAATACACTGGGGGGATATTAGCCCATAAATCAAGTAATCGATGAAAGCTGCGCGCACCAAAAATGCTTTGTAAGCCTCCAGTGATCATGAAGAGACCGGAAACAAGAATCATGTAGGGTGCAATTTTGACCAAAATATCAGTTACTTTTCGAGGTAAATGTGGTGCATTTTTAAAAACATTATTGAGCTCCTGATCAATTTTGATAAGAGCAGTGTGGGAGAGCACTTGGTTGAGGTTTGACATAAAAATATCTTAGCACAGTGTGTATACTATGCACAAATGATGGAAAATTCCAAAAGGCAGCGAGTTTTTGACCAAGAATTACACAAGATCGATGGTTTTAGAGAGTTGATTTATGCAACCTTGGGAATTGATGCACAAATCAAAGCACACTCAGTTGTCGAAGGCAAGCGACAAACCAAGGCATATCGAATTCGTTTGAGTAATCGTGATGCTCATAGCTTGAGCTTGATTTTGGCGACTGATTTCGATGATACTTTGGAGAAGTATACGAAGCGCAAAGAAGCGTATCATCAACACCTGGCTGACTTACTGAGAGAAGTCGCCGCCACTTCATCGGCTGATTTGACGGACCCGACGGACATCATTAGTCTATTGGGTAAGATCAATAAAATTGCTCGGTGTCTACCAACTGACGGCACGCACCCTGAATACTATGCACCGAAGCTTGAGCTGCTGATGGAAACGCATTTGCTTGAATTGGCGAGGCAAAATCCAGTAAAGTTTCAAGGGTTATCATCACTTGATGTCAAGTCACTTCGTGAATATCTAGTGCAAGCTTTAAGTCAACAGTTAAGCGATGTAGAGACAGTTAAAGAATTAGATAAGAATGATAATCCTAAGCTCTATTTTTTAGAAAAGGCACCTCTAACAATGGAAATTGATTTTGGTGCGTCAAATTTTCAGGAAATCGATCAGGAACTATGGCAATTATTTGTCAAAGATATGACTGGCGCCAACTTAGATGAAGGAGAGGTCTCGGGCATGGATATGCCAGAGGAAGTTTATTGGCTCATCACTACCTTTGGAGTAGCTCAATTTCAAATTAGAAAGGTGACCGCTGGTTTGCAAAAATTACAGCAGCAGGGTCAACGGTTGCCCGATGAAATCGTGATTATTACTCAGGGCAGAAAAGACATGTTTTTGCAAGAATTGTTTGGCAACCTCTTGCACGTTTTTGGTAAAAAAATTGTGTATCTCGATGATAGTAAGAGTCAGTTGGAGAGTGTGGTGGCCAAGCTTAGAGAAAAAGTTCAGGTATTTCTAGCGGTCAAAATGGGTGCCATGCGAACAGCGTTGGTGGGGAAATCAGCAGTGGAGTCAGGATTGGGGAAATCAGAGGAAGAACCAAGTTTTCCAAGTGTTGATTTGGACCAACTGCCATTGAAGGAGTTTGTGGGCCAGTTTTTGGTAGAGGAAAAGTGTGATGCTTGATAAGTTTTATTTAATAGAGAAGTGCGCCCACCCAAACCGCTAGATCAAAAATTACCCAAAGTCCGTTGAGTAAAATCATCGGCAAATCTTTTCTTTTAATTGAATAGAGCAAAAGTGGAATGCTGAGGATACCATAAAGAAACCAGGTAAGCGCTGAGACACCGGTGGTTTCTTTTTTGACATAGATCAAATAGAGTTGATCGAGAGTAGTGAAGGGAAGAATAATGGCGCAAGCATTAATGATCCAATCAAAATGATCGTGAATACCATTTTTGTTTTTGTCTTTCAAGATAACTCTAGTAGATAATTTTTTAGGTATAGGAATAGTGTCATTGTATAGAGTGTTGCGGTTATAAGTAAATGAGAACTTCTGTGGTTGCTTATAATCTAATTAAAAATAAAAAAAGAGCGAATAAATCGCTCTTTTTTGTTGGTGAGCCATACGGGTCTGGAACCGTTTGATCCTATAACCACCGTCTTTCCATACTATCATCCTCAGGCTAAACGAGACAAATGAGACACTATAAAAAAACTTATCAAACTAAATTGATGTAATTTGATATATTCATTAACTATTTTTTAATGTTTTTCTTGCAAACTTTTTTAATTGACTGTATTCGACAGGATCATAATTCTTGAACACTTGTAGAAAAAAATGAAGAACATCAAAGTAAGCCATATAGCTTACAGTCAATATTCTCTCCGCATCTTCAGGTTTAGAATCAACATCGAGAAAAGGTTCTGGATCCTTAGCGGTTCCTCTCATATATCTTTGTAGGCCTGCCATGGTTGCATGGGTTGACTCTGAGAAGTATTGATAATAGAGAGTGTAATATTTTTCGGCACTAGTTTTGTCTGAAAGCTTTCCAAGCTTTTTTAAATGTTTATCTATTGCTAGAGTTCTGTCATACAAACCAGGTAACTTCATAACATGTTTATCTTTATATCTTTTACGATATTTTTTTAGTAAATCTGTATTATCTACAATAAATTTATCCCAATCTTCTGGCTTTTTTACTGCACCAAACTCTAGGTCCCATTTAGGATATTTCTCCCACAATGTTTTATGTCTTTTTGCAAAAGTAACAGATTCCATTACCATATCTGACATAAATAATCGAGCTTTATCTTCAGATCTGCTTGAATAGATATAACGTAGGTTCAACCATATTTCTAATTGAGATCTCAGAAGAGATTCTCCAGGTTTTTCGTAGACAGGTTCAGAACTTAAAAGCTTTAAAATGCTTTCGGCATAGCTCTGCATCGCGCCCATCATAAAATATAAAACCATTTTTCTAACTCTAACTTTTCTGAGATCAAGCGAGATTTTGCTAAGTTTTTGGTATCCATATGCTACCAATTCACGATATTTTACTATTAATTCATTTTGATTCTCGTTAAACTCAAATGTCATAATTGATTGTCCATATAACTGTATTTCTTTTCCATTCAGTAATCCTTCTCATCTTAGCTAAAGAATTATAACTATTCAAACTTCGTAAAAATTTATTGTAATATCTGCTAAAAATAAAAATTTAAGGTATGATTCAAATCATGAGTAATTTTGTTAATTTAGATAAGTTTTTCCATGGAAAGAGGTATAAAGCTGAATGGTGTAATTCTCCAATTATATTAAGATGGCTCGAAAAGCCCACAATGTCGGAATCATTAAAAATTATTGATGAAAAGGTTGGATATTTACTCAGTCAATCAGGTGGAATATTTAAACTAAAAGAGTGGTTTTTAAGTGATGACAAACATTTAGTTACAACTACTGCTGAACGATATATTCTTGATTATCTTAGAAAATTAAATCCAACAATGAATGACATTCTAACTGGTAATGATGTAGATGCTTCAATTGAAATATCCGGTCAAGATTATGGAATTGAAGTGACATGCTTCCTAGATACAATAGCGGAATGGATTTTAATAGAAAGAATTCAACAATACATTGAACAAAACAAGATAATTTTGACCTCAGGACTAAGGATAAGTGCTAATTTGCAAGCACTTCAAAAATTTTCATATCTTACGAAAAGCGAACAATGCGCTGTCATTGCTGAACTATCTAGTCATATTGAAGGGCCAAACACCTTTTCTTTTCAAGGAATCACAATTACAAAGAATTCATCTCCAAATCCAGGAATAATAAGTTGGGAGTTCGAACAGGATGGGTATGATCCGTTTAACGATCTATTAAAAGATCTTTCAAATAAAATAATTACAAAAAGCTTGCAATTAAATAAGAGGAAAAACAATATACTTTTTGTCAGTGTGGGAAGTATGCCAACAAATTGGTTGTTTCCTAGTATATTTTCTGAAATAAAAACCCCTAATAGATGGAAAAATGAAGTTGCTGATCTAGAAAAAAAAGTTTTAGAAATTATTGATGGAACTTCTGTTAAAGGCGTGTGTTTTTTTGTATACAGTCTTCATAAGGCAGTTCCGTTTTATCCATTAAAACTAATAACTAGCGATCAGAATCTAGCTGTTGTTCTCTAATTGATGGCGTGGGTACTCCAGAAATATTTTCTTGCCGTTTAGTTCCGCTTAAAAACTCTTACAGGCTGTGAAACTCGATTTAGAACAAATTTGAGAAAATTTAGTAGGCACCATCAAGCTATTAAGCGCGACCGTGTGAGTCGCACTGAACCTTGATGTATTTGTGACCCCACGCGGAATCGAACCGCGGTTACAGGGATGAGAACCCTGTGTCCTAACCGCTAGACGATGGGGCCAATTTTTTTGGCTACTAGCTGCAGAGATTATAGCAAAATTTGTGCAATTTGCCATTTGTGTTCTTTGTTGCTACCTAGGCACGCTATTCTTCTGGCGATGATAGTGTTATTTGGAATAATTTTTGTCTTTTTGACAACGTTGTCGCCAGTATCAGCTGCCTCACGCTTTGATTTTATTTTGCAAGATACCAAGCTTGTGGTCAACTTTTCTCCCTTGGTGTCTACAGAGCCAGTAGTTTCACAAGCAGATGAATCTTCTCCCTCACCCTCTCCATCACCTTCTGCATCTCCTCCAAAATTTCTGCAATTTGAGTATCGTTTGAGCACGGATGTAAGCCATGATCCAGATACTGTCTTGTTGCTTTTGGCCGATGGTGAGAGAGTTGCGTACGCTTTGCCAGCGGCCACTGTCAGCACGAATTGGCAAACATTGACTCTAGATTTAGCTACTCTAGGATTGGATGCGACAGTGTTGCCCGTGCTCTACACAAATCAAGTTTTGGAGGACGCGGTGGTGATGGTCCGAAATGTAGCATGGTTGCCTGATTCTCCTGAATTGCAGACTGCTGTCCAGTTGTCACCGCCATCGATGACGGAACTGCATGCTGTTCAGGAGGCTGATGGGCGCTTGACGCTTCTTGTGAGTGTCGCAGATGATCGGCAGCCTGACAAATATCACTTGCACTGCATCGGAGCAGATGGGCAAATCAGTCAATCTTTAGATTTAGTTGAGCAAGCAAATTTTTTCTGGTCGGGGTGGGACATTCCTTGGATGCACAGCAACGCTCGCAGTGAATTAATTTTTCAAGCAATTGATTTTACTTGTCCAGCGAAGGTGCAAGTAAGCAGCGGAGTGAGTTTTTCTCCTGTGGTTGAAATCGTAGATTGGCAAACCTATGCAGCAAATTGAGATTATTTGTTATCCACACCAGCGCATGTGCCAAACTCAATCAGATTCGGCTTTGCACTTTTCTTACCCATTCGCGTTGCAGGCGATCATAAAAATTTCTAATCAAGGTCAAGAGTCTTGTCGGATATCTCTACAATTAATCGAAAAAGTGCCTTCAGAATCATGGCAGCATATGACGATGCAGTTAAGTCATGATAAACAAATTTTGTTCACAGATTCT
>CAITDX010000002.1 GCA_903891335.1 uncultured bacterium | reverse complement strand
CCTCCCCGGCATAGGTGGCATTCGGGTTTTTTCTTGTTTAATCAATCCTTTTTCATCCATAGTCAGTGCATCCTAGGGAAAATAGAGCCACCAGGCTAAAATGGATGAGTTGAACACAGAATTTATTCTTGCATACTTTTGCAACACGATAATTAAATTTCTGATTCAAACTAGGTCATACCAGGCTAAAAAGTCCTATAACTTTTGAGTTTTCCACAATTTTCACGGACATACCCTACTATATCAAACTATATCACTCTGCCCTGTCTCCCCATGCCTAAGTAAAAAATTTTGTGACCTCTACCCTAATTTTTATATCTACACTTTTTAGCAATTTTTGGCCAAATTTTATTGATTTATACATATCTTTGACGCCACCACCGCCACCAAAATTTGCAAATACTACACTCATAAATCACCAAGAAAATCCTGTCGCCGCAAATTCCCACACTCTTCTACCCCAATCTGGGAAATAGCAAAAAAGGATTGATATATCAATGTTTATTTACCAGGGAACATGATCAGGAAAAGAAATAGTATCAAGAAAGCGACGAGGTTATATTCATTAATCGTACTCTGGAACAAACGACCTTTGAGGAGGTTCTGGAGGACGCTGAGACCAACATAGAGAAACGACATGACAAAGAGAGCCTGACTCCACACTGCTAGCGGTAAGAATGAAAATATAATTGCCAATTCCGCCAAGATAAAGCTAAATGCACTGGTGTAGATCAGTAAACTGCGATCAATCTTGGGTGAAAGCTCAATCGACCAGAGTGACATCAGTACCAACGGGAAATGGCTAGCAAAAACCAAGGCGCCATTGAGATAGAATGGCAGTCTCAAGGAAAAAATCACATTACTAAAAAGCAAAGACGTGAGCATAGTGAAAAACAAGGCCACCGCATGCGCGGCATACAACAATTGAATCGTCCTGCCCTTGGCTACTGAAAAAATATTGGAAGTCAGAAACAAGGCATACATACCAACTCCAAAAATGATAACAATCACTAATCTCGAGACCAACATCTCCGGAAGTAAAAAGTAGAATAACGAGACCGCGCTCGCGTATAAAGCCGGAAATGGCATAATTGTCAGCCACTCATGAGCCTGCAAATCTTCTGAAAGCGCCCAAGCCGATACTAGATAGGAAACGATGAAAAGCAACAATGTCGCTCCATAACGCCAATCTAGAGGAACATACTGCATCAATAGCAAAGCGACACTTAAAAGCACCGAGACGACGACAAATTTCTCACGACGACGCATATACTAGTCTTCCCCATCCAAGTCTTGGTTATCAACAAAATCACATGCCGCAAAAACATCTTCAACATCCTCATTTTCACGCAATTGATCAATCAATTCCAATAACTTTGGTGCATCTTCTTCACTTGGCTCAAACTTCATAGTTGCCACAAACTCTCCCTCACTACCCCGCTGAAACATATATTTGACACTCCCCGGTCCCCCCAGTGAACCAGCGTATTTATTGAGGATGAAACGCAATTCAGCCGAGGTGCGATTGACATTATCAGTCAGCGCTACGATCAATAAACCAATGCCACCAGGACCAAATGCTTCATAGGTAATTTCTTGAATTTGCTTGCCACCCGTATTGCCCAGCGCCACATCAATTGCTTTCTGGACTTTATCCTTGGGCATATTGGCTAGTCGAGCTTTATCAAGAATGAGACGTAAACTCGAGTTGCTCTTAGGATCACCCGATCCCCCCTGACGAGTCGCTGCCCGAATTAAACGCGACAACTGACTGAAGGCTTTGCTCTTGAGTTTATCCTGAGCTCCCTTGCGATTCTTGATATTGTGCCATTTGCTGTGACCTGCCATAGTGGTCATTTTACCACGTTCGTATTGACTTTTGGGGCGCTCCCCTCTATCATCTGTCAAGATTTCGAAAGGAAGGGTATCTATCGATGCAAAATCAACTGCTCCTGAAACAAGAAGCCATCAACGCCGCCAAAAATGCTGACTGGCCCAGCGCTATCACCCTCAACCAAGAAATTCTCACCCTTACCCCCACCGATGTTGAAGCCATGAACCGTCTTGGCTTGGCTTTGCTCAAAAACAATCAGCCTGCAGAAGCCAAGAAAACCTTCAAGCAGGTGCTGACTATCGATGGGGCCAATATCATTGCCAACAAACATTTACTCAAACTCAAGAATAATGAGCCAAGCAGCGATATTATTTTCGATCAAAATAATGATTTCATTGAAGAACCAGGCAAAAGCAAAATTGTCACCTTACACCGCCTGACTAATAAAGATCAATTGAAAAAACTCAAGGTTGGCCAAGTTGGTCACCTCCAGATGAAAAATCGCTACATCAGCGTCGTTGACGAGGATGGTAAACACATTGGCGCATTGCCAGAAGATATTTCTTTTCGCCTCAGCAAGTTGATTGGTAATGGCAATGAATATCGCTGTGTCATCTACAAAGTCAACGACAAGCAATGTTTAGTCCAGATCAAGGAAACGTTGCGCTCCAAGAAAAATGAACACGTGGTGTCTTTTCCCGGTAAATTGCAAACCAATCTTGCTCTTCCCGATGATTTTATCCTTGAGGAGGATATTCCTTTTGAAGTGATGGAGGAGGAAGAAGATGAGGATGATCTCGAGTTAGCGATGGAAAAGATCAACAAAAAAGACGTATAAATCAGCCAAATCTCTCCCTAAATAAAGCGCTAGAGCGGCGCGATGCTCCTGAACTTGTTCCTGGCTCTCCACTATTTCTATTCCTGGTAAAATCTGACGCCAACGATCCACTAAGCCCTGGCAGGCTTCCATAGCTGGATCATAAACCAAGCGAGTGTGTGAAAGATTGTCTTGATTATCGGTTTTTTTAATGACTGAAAAGCTACTATTTTGCAAAATCTCTGCCCAAGTTGTCGCTAAACCCACTTCTCCAGTGGTATTGATTAGAGCAACGGGACAAGCAAAAACTTGCTCTCCAAGCAGCGTGACTGCCGTCGTAAATGCCTGTTCGCGGACCAATACATCGGGGTTTTTGAGGAAAAGGTAATAGGGTCGCTGCTGTGAAAAAGCCTGCAATAAACTCTCTCGATCGAGCGAATTGGCTCCATAGTCAATGACTGCGTCAAAATTGGTGGCAAAGAGCAAGTTATACACCAGGTGATTTCGCTCAGCGGCAACGCTAGCAGTCATGATTTGCTCAAGTGCAGCGCGATCAAGATTGAGTTGGCGCACATCGCTCACCAATAGTTGCTTTTGCTCGACTTGAAATAGTAGCACTGCCACTGGTTGTTGCTCATTCACCAGTAACACTCGTTGAGTATGTAGCAAACCCTGGCGATCCTCCCAGGCACGAAAACCCACCCACACCAAGGCTAGTAGAGATGCGCTTAATACGAGCCATTGCAAACTACGCCAAGACATCAATACACGAAATAAACGTGGTGAACCATTCTTTTCAACCTGAGGCCGAAAAGCAGGAGTGGTTTTTTTGGCAGAATAATCTTTGAGCACCTCGTCGTCCATTTTAGGACGAAAACCACAGCAGCGTCACTAGCGAATTAGATGGCAAAACGCTGAAAACGATTGAGAATCATTTTCTCACCAATCTTACCACTCAGCGATTTGATCACTAACTCAACGGTTTTCTCTGGATCTTTGATGAAATCCTGCTGCAACAATTCTTCGACATTCTCTGCCCCCATTGCTGCGACTTGCATCGCGATGTCACGAGCCAGTTGACGGAATTCATCATTGGCGGCGACGAAATCAGTTTCGCAGAGTAGCTCGACCATAGCCGCCACCATCCCGGTGTTGTGGGTGTAGGTAGCGATGTAGCCGACTTTGGTTTCACGATCCTGACTTTTCTCAGCACGAGCCAAACCACGAGCTTCGACTAAGCTGACTGCTTCATCGAAATCACCATCTGCCTCTTGGAGTGCCTTCTGACAATCCAAAATGCGAGCGCCAGTTGCTTCACGTAGTTTTTTGATTAAATCCATGGTAATTGCCATATGCGGTAATCCTTTTCGTTGTGTCGTTGACGATTAATTCTTAGCTGCACGACCGGCTTTGTAGGCGGCGGCGAGTTGGTCAACAAAAAACTTGATACTCTTGGTAGCATCATCGTTGCCTGGCAAAACAAATTGCACTGGGCGTGGATCACTATCTGAGTCAGTTAAGGCAATGACGGGTACACCGACATTATTGGCTTCGTTGACGACGATGCGTTCTTTCTTGGGGTCAATCACAACAATACAATCTGGTTTACTCTTGAGACCGCGCAAACCACCGAAAAAGCGCTCTAATTTGAATTGCTCTTTCTCGAGTTGGACACGCTCGTACTTAGTGTAACCCTTGTATTTATCAGTGGCCAAACCTTCACGAATTTCTTCCATTCGCTTGATCGAACGACTCACCTGGGGCCAGTTGGTGAGCAAACCACCCATCCAGCGAGCATTGATGTAGAAGCAAGAAGCATCCATTGCCGCTTCTTTGACCACTTCACGAGCTGCTTTTTTGGTACCAACCAAAACCATGGTTTTACCCTCTTTGGCGAGCTTGTAGACATAGGCATAGGCTGCTTCTAAAAGACTGGCAACCTTAGGAAGATCGAACAAATGAATACCATCCTTCTCACCATAGATATAGGGAGCCATCTGAGGATGCCATTTACTAGCCTTGTGGCCGAAATGACAACCAAGCTCAAGCATTTCTTGAAGGTTGAATTCTGGAGTAGCGGTAAGAGCGGCGGCGGCTACTGGAGTAGTAACAACTTCAGGAGTGTCTTTACTCACAACTTCAGCTACAGCTTCCTTTTCGGCAGCTGGCTTTTTGGCAGCAACCTTTTTCACAGGAGCAGCTTTTTCTTTGACTTCTGCTTTAGCAACCTTTTTAACTGGAGCTTTTTTGGCGGT
Organism: uncultured bacterium; assembly: GCA_903891335.1. Classification (GTDB taxonomy): domain Bacteria; phylum Patescibacteriota; class Microgenomatia; order UBA1400; family PJMF01; genus UBA1364. The sequence goes on along the minus strand of CAITDX010000002.1, from coordinate 26,178 downwards.
CTTTTTGACTTCTGCCATATCGTTTGTCCTTTGTTTATTTTCGCTTGTCGACTTCAAACAAAATCAAGGCGAAAAATGGTGTTTAGAACTAGATAAGGACCAGATTCTAAAGCACACGAATTTATGATAGGGAGTATTATAACACGAAAAATAGTCAAGTGAAAGACGAACTATCTAGGCATTGATTTGCGTAATTGTTTATCCAAAGTAAGTAACTTAGCTTCAAGGTCATTAGCAAGAACCAAATAGCTTGCGTCATAGGTCGAAATTTTTAGTTTGCCTGACAACTCTAAAACCTTACTAAAATTAATGGTTTTTTTAATAATAGGAAAGGTGCTGTATTCTTCAAATAGCTTTAATGCTAAATGCTGAGAAATTCTCCTACGCAACACTGCTGAACGCAAAGCACTAACAATTTCATAGTCCAAAAGCTGAGGTGCGAACATTCTACCTGGAACTTCTTCAACCGAGTTCTCATCTGGAAATAAAAAACTCAGAATATATGAAGCATCAACAACTACTTTGGCGAGCTTACTCATATCTCCTGCCTTCGATAACAAGATCACGGTAATTAACGCCAGACATATTGACATCTCTGGTTAACTGACGAATTCTGCGCATGGTTTCCTGAAATGAACCTGCTTTTTTTTGCACAGGTGCCTTAATTTTATAAGTCTTACGCACTGCTTGCCTAATTAATTCCCCCATCGTTTGACCAGATTTAGCAGTCAGGGCAAGTAGTTCACTGTATTCGTAAGGAGAAAATAGGACATTAGTTCTTTGGGTAAGCATGTAATTAAAGTAACATGTTACTTTTGATTTGTCAAGATTCATTTGATTTTTTACTTTAATTACGTTAAAGTTTAAATATGGACGAAGAAGAAAGAGTTGTTAGCACTAATGCGGACAAAGCAAGGGAGGCAGCCAAGCTTGGTCAAGAACTCAAAAGAAGAGGCTTCACACACACACAGTCAGCTGAAGCCGCCCACCACGAACTCAGGCATGGTCTGGCAGATAAAGGCGGCGACGGATCTTTCTCGCTTAGACAGGATGGTAATTTGACAGTTCCAACTTACTCTGCTCACGGCGAAAGGACAGCAGAACAAAAGAAAAAAATTGCCTTAGCACCAGGAAAAAGAGCTAGTAAAACTGATTTATTAATTGCTGCGGAAGCAGATGAAGAAATTAAAATGAGTTTTTTGAGAAAAATAATCAAAAGAGTTCTTGGTATTTAAGTAGCTATTACTGTTCTATTGAGTCTTTCAACAAATCCACTGCATTTGCCATCAATGAAATTACCGTCATCGGTCCCACCCCACCTGGCACTGGAGTGATGAAATCAACCTTATTTAAACAGCTCGGCAAATCCACATCACCTTGTGGTTCACCCACATCAATCACGATGCTGTGGGGAGCCAGTAGGTCACCAGTGATTATATTTTTCTGACCAGTGGCGCTGATGATAACCCGAAAATCAGAGAGAGATTTTTTTTGTTCAATAAGCTCTCTAAATCCCTGTCTACCAACTAATTTAACTTCGCATTTTTTTTCACTAGCCTGCGCCTCACTGACTGCAATCTGACAGGCTTCGCCAAAAGCCACAGGGACTGTTGCGCCCCTCTCCATCAATTTTTTGATGTGCCAATAGAGCGGTCGGCCCAGTAAGTCCGATTGACCAACAAGCAAAACTTTTTCGGTTAAGTAGGAAAACTCCTGATCGAAACGCTCGCGATAATCCTTCAAAATCGCCAAAACCGCTCGCGCCGTCGCTGGCAAGACCATACCCTCCTGCATCCAAGCTCCTTGTTTGATACTGACCAAAGTTGCCGGAGCTAGCCCATCCACATCTTTATTAACACCATGACTAGACTTGGTAGCAATATGACTCACTAAGCTCGTCCACCACTGCGCAAAATCGCCGCTTGGATTGACCTGCTGCCACTTCGCAGTCCATGGCTTCTGGATGATAATACCGGTCACACTTGGATCGTCGCTACACTCATCCAAATACTCTTGGATCTCCCCTACTTCACTTGCAAAAGAAAAAGCCCGAGCCTGATACATAATGCCAAGGTCAGCTGCTACTTGCTGCTTCAAAGTCGTGTAGAGCGCTGAGGCCGCGTCTTCTTTGAAAAAAACCGCCACGATCTTAGGCACTCTCCCCTGCTCTTTGAGCTTGGCGACTTTGGCCCGTAACTTGACGGCTTTGGCTTTGGCAAGTTGCTCGCCGTTAAAAATTAGAGTCATAATAACCTTCAAAAGATATATTTTAATTAATTTTGCTCTTTAAAGAGCAAAATGTTGTTATTTTACCAAGCAAACAGCGGAAACTGACTGGCCATTTCCTTGACTTCCTGACGAATCGCCAGCAGCACCTCGTCTTGAGCACTGCGTAACTTAAAGTCTTTGAGAAATTGCTGACGCGCCTGACGATCGGCAGGCAGTTGCTCATGCTTGATATGTTTGACTACTCGTGCGATCCACTCTGCGATGCGCACCATCTCGGCTTCTTTCATTCCTCGAGTCGTCACCAGCGGCGTGCCGATGCGTAAACCCGATGGATAAAAAGGCGAACAAGGCTCATTGGGAATGGTATTGCGATTGGCATAGATACCAGCCACATCGAGAGCGAAAGCCACCTGCGTGCCAAAGCCCTCACCAAACGGAGTCAGGTCGAGCAAGAGCAAGTGATTGTCAGTCCCATCACCCACCAGCTTGAGATTTTGTGCTTGCAGTGCCGCTGCTAAAGACAGCGCATTCTTTCTGATTTGCTGCGCATACTGCTTGAAAGCTGGCAAACTCGCCTCCTCTGCAGCAATCGCAATGGCTGCAGTAGTTTCGTTGTGGGGACCACCTTGCAATCCTGGAAAAACAGCTTTGTCAATTTTGTCTGCTAAATCTGGATCTTTGGCTAAACCTCGCTTGGTGACCATCAGCATGGCACCACGAGGACCGCGAAAGGTCTTGTGAGTAGTCGACATGATAATGTGTGCATGAGGCACGGGACTGGGATGTTCGCCGCCCACCACCAAGCCAGTGATATGGGAGATGTCTGCCAGTAAGTAGGCGCCCACTTCATCAGCAATGGCAGCGAACTTAGCAAAATCCAAGGTGAAGGGATAGGCAGTCGTGCCAGCAATAATCAATTTTGGTCGATGCTGCAAGGCTAATTGTCGAAGTGCCTCATAATCAATGCGAGCTTGTTCATCCAAGCCGTATTGAACTGATTTGAAAAAACGACCTGAGAAAGTTACTTGTGGGTGACCATGAGTGAGATGTCCGCCGCTACTTAGAGATAATCCCAACAAAGTATCTCCTGGCTCAAGGACTGCAAATTCGACCGCTGAATTAGCTGGTGAACCAGAATAGGGTTGCACGTTGACGTGTGGCACATCAAAAAGTTTTTTGAGACGCTCCTGCGCTAGTTGTTCGATTTCATCAATGATCTGATTGCCTTCATAGTAGCGTCGCCTCGGATAGCCTTCTGCATATTTACTCGAGAGACAAGAACTCAGGACACTGCGCACGGCCTCTGAGCTGTGGTTTTCTGAAGGAATCAGGCCAATCATTTCTTTTTGGCGCTGCTCTTCTCGTTTGACTAAGTCGAAGACAGCGTGTTGTTTGGGTTGTGATGGAGTTTGTTTTGACATGTGATTTTCCTTGTGTGTTTATTTACTGTTTTTAAGCCAACGAATCGCCAGATAAGTCAGCGGCGTCTCTACCATGGAGAAGAAACACTTCAGTCCCCAATATGGTATCACTAATGACCAGACAAAGGCAGCATTACCTGGCTCGAAAAAGGCCAAAAACATAAAGAGGACGGTATCGGCAAGCATGCTCAGGACATTGGAAATGTTGCTACGCAGCCATAAACCCGCATGTTGTAAGCGCGCGCGGAGCTTGCTGAAGATGAAAATATCCAGTTGCTGAGCAACAAAAAATGCCGTCAAACTGGCCAAGGTCATGCGCAAAGATTTACTAAAAATAGTCTGGTAGGCTGGCTCGAAAGCAGCTGCTCTAGTGCTGGGTGGCAGATTAATTGCGAGTACATTGAAGGCTGCTAAAAATAACAGTACTACGAAAGCGGAGCGCATGAAGTTGAGTGCGCGTGCTCGCCCTTCTACTTCAGTCACTACGTCGTTGATAATAAAGGTAATGGGCAAGGTAAAAATCGCCACCGAGGCATTGAGCCATAAGAGTGGGAAGGTTTTGGCGCCCATCAGTTCGGCTGCCACAATGCAGGTGATATAGAGCGCTAGGAGTAAGTCGAGTTTATAAGTACGAGTCATGTCGGTCTTTCAAAAAATAATTGCTAATGATAATGAAACGATGGTTATGCGAACAAAACAGGGAAAAAACGAGAATTAGGGAGTGCTTCCCTTCTTCAAGCACAAAAGCCACTTAGAGCGTGGCGTAGGAGAGCTGGAAGTGAAACGCAGCTTTGAACATAGGGGTGATTGTATTCGCTAAATCAAATAGGCGCAAGAGATCTTTTATAACAGTGGCTTTAATTAAATCATAAGAAGAACGGCTTGATCATAATCATCTGGATCAGTATTTGACACAATAAAATCTCTACTCACTCCCGATGTTTTCATATATGCCTTTAAAAAAGCTGTCATGGATGTATTTTCCATTTGACGATGTTTCGCGACATCATTGCGCCAAAATTTCCAAAGATACCCTTCTTTTGAATTCACTTGATTTAAAAATAAAGCAGAAATTGCTCTTATAGATTGAGTGAGGTCTTGTTCAATTTCCCAATTGGTTGATGCCTCTCCTCCAAAATGAGGACCGTTTACACTGTCTAGGTCTACAAGGCAACCAACCAGCGTCCAATTCTTTTCACCAGGGTATGTGTGTCTTAATCCTAATTTATGGAATTTTCCAAGGTATTCTCCCATTCTCGTGGGAAGTATGTTTGTGATAAATAATTTTATATCTTCATCATCATCTACATTCAGATCAATTCCCTCTGCCATCTTTAGATAGGTAAATGCTGATTTAAGAATTACCTTCATTTTTTTTCCATATCTGTCATTCTTTATGGTTAAATCATGGACACGCTCATCAACTGGCAACTCACGTTCTAATTCAAAAAAGTCAACCTTATCAAGGTAATCTGCGTATATTGCTTTTTTTTCAGTATCCACAACGTTTGCAAGCATTTGTTGCTTCAACTCTTCTATACTTAACCAAACACCTCTGATTTGGATCTTTTCAATTTTAGATTTTTTTCTTATCCTTTCAGTTGGTAAGCCGTTTTTACGCATAAATTCCGACACCTCTTCAATTTTATCAACATCAGTGCTATCACACATCCAATGAACTCTAACCCCTAAATCAGAATATTTATCAATTTCTAAATATGGCATTTCATCATAAGGAACTCTTCCTTTGACGTTGGCAGCCATCAATTTATTTCCGAACTCATCAGCCCATAAAACAAATTTACTGATTACCTTGTCAACAAATGATCTCACATGTAGCTCGGATATTCGAGAATATTTACCTGACAAGTCTTTGAAAGGAGATCCTAGCTTGCTCTCGTATTGATCTTCAATTGTAGTTTCAACTGAGGATAAGACAACATCTTTTTCTGCCATGCTGAATTAAATTATACACAAATCACTCTCGACTAATAACCTTTATTATTTTTTTGATTAAATGATTTTCACAAGCTACATTATTTAAATAGGAAAATTGATGATCAACCCCATGCCATTCATGATATGACCTGTGCATAGATAACTTTGCCAACTTAAACAATGCAAGCGCCGAACTTTGACTCGTTAAATCATCATTTGACCCGTGAATAACATGCAATTCGCCTTTGTATTTAGATAAAGCCAATCTGAAATAGCCAACACTAGGGAATGATTCAAACAAAGGATAATGCGATGGTAAATTAAATCTAACTCCAGATCCAAAAGCATAAATTTTTGTAATTTTTTCATACTTTTTGGTTAATAAACATGACCACAATCCACCCATAGAGAAACCTACACAAATAATTTCTTCAGGATCTCCTTTCTCAGCACGATATCTAAATACAATTTGACTAATTGCTCGTTGAACATCTTCCCATTCATCGGTAAATTTTTTACCGCCAAAGCTCTGTTCTCTATACTCGTCATAGCTCAAATGGGGTTTTTCCATCTGCATAAAGTTACGTGAGGTTTGATAAAAACCAACGCTATGATGAGGTGACAATAATGTTGCCAAAGCCTCATATTTTGTAGGTTGGTTGTGATAAACCTTTCCATAAGCTCCATGCAACAATATATATAATTTTTTTGACCTACTATCGGTATTAATATGCACTTCAACGATTAATTCTTTTCGACCAAAAACTCCTTCTATGATCTCCTTATTTTTCTTAATCATAAGAGTCCTTCCAAAATATGCCTCTCTAAAATTCCTCTAATATTAGGTTCTAAATCAAAAGACATAACTTCTTCAATCGGCACCCATTTCCACTTACCACCTTCAATTTTATTACTAAATGAGAAATCATGGTTTAAATCACCATTCCACTTACAAACCACACATCTTGCTAAAGATTTGGAGCTCCCATCATTTATATAATCAGTTTCTGCGTAATTTGTCATTTCCACATGTTCTTCAACTTGACTCGGATTTAACCCCAATTCCTCAACTAAGGCTCGATTGAAATTTGATTCAAAATCCTCATCCCCCTCAGCAGTTTCTACTACTAAATTATATTGACCAGCTAGCCGACCAATTTTTGGTTTTTCTCTTGACTCAGGCACCTGATACATCAATAACTGACCTTGTGGATTTTTCATCATTATCACTACTCCACCTTCAGTATAACCATCTTTTTTCGCTTCACTCCAACTTCTTAGCTCATATTTTAAGGGTGAGTAATGCTTTTCAGCATAAGTCTTGCGTAATGATGAAACCCAAAGAGATCTTAATTTGTGTGCGTGAGTAATAATTTGACTAACCTGACCCTTTAATGTCATTGAATCAACCCCAAGAGCAATAGCAATTTCATCAGAGTCAAAGACATCCCAATCTTGAAATTTAATAATTTCTTTATGTTTTTGATTTGCGATCACAACCTCATCTTTCAGCATCTGAATTTTTATGCCTGCTATTTTTTCACCAAGCTCATTAAACCTCTCAATATGAATAGTTGGCCTAATTTGCAAGTATCTTTTTTGCAGCTCAACAAGAGCATCGAAATTAAGAGATTGATTCGGTCTAAAATCTATTTCTTTTCTCAATCCATCATCGCCAACAACATTCATTATTCCTAAGTCCTTACTAAGCAAGTCAATATGAAACACTCTACCATCAAGTCTGTAAGAGACTGATTTTGTTGCTTTTGTGAAAGTAATCGGCTCTACCAAGGCAAAACCAGGATCTACAAAATAAAAATCATTACCTGTGTGCTCGATAAGAACTCCAACGGAGCCAATATCAAGTAATAAATCTTTGGCTTCTTGACCAGCAGGTAGCCCTTTAGCACTGAATGGAAAAATGTGTGATTTAATTCCATTGGCTTTTAGTCTCTCTTGTAAAAGAAAAGCCAAGCCAAAACAATCAGAGCCTTGGTTGGATAAAGTTTGACTTGATAAATCAGGCTTCCAATCTTTATAAATTTCTTGCAAAGATCTGGCGTTATCTTTAAATTTATCCAAAAGATCATAATAAAGTTCTAAAACTGAGAACCTATATTGAGACACCACTTCAGTTGCTTCTTTTCTGATTAAAGCAGCATTTTCATAACCAAGTGATTCGTCCCCAAGTAGCTTTACTCGTTCATCCAACATGTTTCACCACCTCCATAAACCCTAATTTTTGATAGCGCTTGGTAATTTCCTCTGGAACTATCCCCTGCTCTTGCCAGTTTTTGCCAAGCAAAAGAATCATTTCGCGAATTTCAAAGGGAAAAATAATCCAAGCTTCACTGGTGGAACCATAGAAATCTGGCTCCAGCACTGACCAGGGTTTGTAAAATAAGGTTGCCACCACTACTTCTTTGGCTCCTTGCTTGAGCAGGTACTCTTTGGCAAAACGAAGGGACTCGCCAGTATCGGCCACATCATCGAATAGCAAAATGCGCTTATCCTGCACCGATACGGGTAATTCCTGATAAATCACTGGTTTTTTGAGGCGCTGATTGATTCCTTGGTAAAATTTCACACCCAAACTTGCCAATTCCTTAATGCCAGTGTAGTCAACTAGAGAGCGACTCATTGGCCATGCCCCTTTAGCTAGAGCTACCACTAAATCGAACTGATGATTAGCATTTTTGATCGCAGCGGCGATTCGTAAAGTCAAATGATCGAGATCTGCCCAACTCGGAGTGATATAGCGAGCTTTGTCGCCAGCAAAAGAAATCTCTGGAAAATTAATAGTACTCAGTTGTTGATTGACTGCCATGGTTTTTGACTCCTTTTACACCTACGGTGCGTGCTACTTACAAGGCATCTTTCTTCCAAAATATGCACAAGGCATCTTTCGTACCTGTGGGTCCGAAATCGCGATGCATCTTTCGTACCTGTGGGTCCGAAATCGCGATACATCTTTCGTACCTGCTGCTTTTTGCAATAAATTGCAAAAAGACATGGTCCGCATCTTTCGTACCAGCTATTTTTTTGCGCAAGCAAAAAAATAGGGTCCGAAATAAAAAAAAAGACGCTCAATTTTTCCTATTCACTTGGTATCCACCGAATTTTTACTTTAAACTCGGATTGTTGCTTGGGAATACGAAAAACTAAACGTCTTTTCGCACTCTTAATCTAATTTGTTAAGTACTCATCTAGTATAGCAGCTAAATTGTTATAGGACAAGAGGCAAAAGCCCCTCCCTAGGTCATAAATAGCTTCAAAACCTCCTGCAGATCAGATGTAAGTGGAGCGGTGATGGTCACAGGCTCTTGACTGCGAGGATGGGTAAAATGCAAAACAGCTGCATGGAGAAATTGCCGAGGACACCATAGTTGATCGAATTTAGCGCGCTTTTTACCAGCATAGAGTTGGTCGGCAACTAGTGGATGCCCAAGAGCAGCCATATGGACACGAATTTGATGCGTGCGGCCAGTTTCTGGTTGCAACTCGAGCAAAGAAAAACCCGCTTGATAGAGCTCAGCGATTTTTTTCAATTTCAAATTAGCACTCTGGCGCTCATAAATCTGTTGGAGCGTTGCGTCTGGTAAAGCACCATACACACTCTGAGTACGATAATTAGTCACTGCACTCCGCCCTACCTCACTCACCGCAAATCTGAGTCGATTGTGCGGACTGCGTGCCAAAGGCGCTTTAATTTGTCCCTTAGCTTCTTTGAGCTTGCCGTGCACTAATGCTAAATAGGTTTTTTTGACTTGCCTTTGCTTAAATTGCCCCAACAAATGCACCAACGCCCCTGGATTTTTAGCCAAAAGCAACACGCCACTGGTATCCTTATCTAAGCGATGTACCATGCCTTGTCGCTCTTGCCAAATGGCCAAGGCATCGCCAAATTCAGGATTAAAGTCTTGCGGTAATAATTCCAAGCTGGCACTAGCTTGCTGATCGACAGTAAAATCAAGCTGGTTCCCCAAATAATCAAACAACCAGTCTTGGACGGTCGGCTCTTTGACGCTGGTACTGCGATTAACCACCAAACCTGCCGGTTTATTAATCACCAGCAAATCTTGATCTTCGAAGAGAATCGTCGGAGTTAGGCTTTTTTCCATAGACTGCGACCAGAGCGTTTGAATAAAAATATACAACCCAACAAGGTCATTCCCAGGTAGATAATGTAATCAACTACCAAGCCATTGATGACCATGCCTGGCAAACGCACGGTTTGCGTCAAGACATGGAAAAGGCCAGTGAAAATCAAAAAAGTGCTAAACAAAAAACCAGACTGGGCAGTTTTTTTACCACTGCGATACCACTCCAGGGTACGATACACGTACTCCATGCGACTCAGATAGATATGAATGGCGAGGTAATACAGCAAAGAATACAGCTGGGCGGGATGAGTTTTCTCAAAAGTCCCGGGAGTAATAATGCCCCAGGGCATACTGGTAAAGGTCCCGCCATAGCTGCCATCCAAGAAAAAACCTGCATAGACAAAAACCATGCCAAGACTAATGGCGGTCACCTGAAAATCTAAGATTTCGAAACCATCCCATTTCTGTTTCTTGCTGCGCCGATACAAAAACCAAGTCGCAGCCGCGAGCGCAATGATTGGCTCATTACCTGATTTCTGAAAAATATCAAAAACTGACAACCAGCTATCCTTGAATTGACTCAAGTGAAATAAGACGAAGGCAGCTCGGCCAACCAAAAATCCATAGATACCAGAACTCAGAAAGGCATCAAAAATCTCAAAAGTATCATAATGCTCTTCTCGCCCCCGTCGCCAGAAGATAAAGGCCGAAAAAAAGAGTGCTAAAAAAGTCAGCAAAGCAAGCGATTTCAGACGAAAAAATGGCAATTCGAGAATGATGGGTAGCATAGAGTAGAAATCAAGCCAACCTCATAATTCTAACACATCGGAATCAGCCTATTATTAACAAGCCTAGGACTCTGAATCGTCAACTATCTCAGAAGCCCTTGGTTTGCGATTGTCAGCTCTAAAAACTGCAGTAACAGCACGAAAAGCATCCCCCATGCTCAATAAACCTAACCGACGCGCTTCCCTGATGGCTGCCAATGGAACATCCCCTTTTGTTTTACCACCAACTTTTAGATCTAATTTTTCTAAGTTTTCTGCTTCGTCTCCTTTTAAAAAAGTTACCCTCTTAGCTTCATTCATACCTTCAACTTTCTAAAAACCAAAAACCAGAGCAAAACTCTGGTCGACTATTTATATGAAGCCTAAAATTACCAAAAACGAATACTGTGTGCAAGAGGCAAAAACGGAAAAGTGAAAAAATGCGCTCCTTGTGAATACTTGAGCTGCACTCGCTGGTGCCGAGAGAGGGAATCGAACCCTCATGAAGTTGCCTCCATAGGTTTTTGAGACCTACGCGTCTACCAATTCCGCCATCTCGGCTTAAAGAAGGCTTAAATATGTTTAGTATTTTATCACACCAGTTAGGCAAAAAGCTCAATCACTTGTCGATATGAAGCATCCACTGGCAACACTAAGTCAAATTTCTCCTGAAAATGCTCGAGGTTGTGGCTACTAAACGCGACCTTATGCACTAAATCAAAATCAAGACCCTCGATCATCTGCACATCTTCCAAAGTATCACCAAGCAATAAACATTGACGTTGTGCTGGCCGTGCCGATAAAATCTGATTTTGCACCAACACTGCGCCTGTTTTATTGGCAATGTGAATGAGTGGTTCAGCAATGGCGACAAGAGCATCGCGCTCATCAAACACCACTCGATTACTCACTACTCGCACTTGCTCGTAAAAATGACCCGCTTTGGCGAGCAAATATTCGATTGCCAACTGACCAAAACCACCCGCCGAAAAAATAATCAGCGGAATACGCTGCGATCGAAGCAACTCCAAAAAATCTAATAACTCATCCCTCCAAGCAATCAGCGGTGAATCGCAGACCTCAAGCAACATTTGCTTGGTTACCCCACTCTGCTGCAATACCGCAGTGGTTTTCAACCACCACTCGCGCATCAAACGGCTCTTTTCCATCAAGTCTAGGTGTGGATCAAGCTCAATTGGATAATACTGTTCAAACAAATCCTGACAGGCTTTAGTTCCAGCTGGACCAAGATATTTGTCATTAACTAGAACAGTCATCAGTGAAGATGTTTTTTTGCCCAAAACTTCCTTCTTGGTGAAAGTACCATCGAAGTCAGCGATTACAATTGTCTGGGTTGGGTCAAACATAGAAGCAGCTAGTTTACCACATGTGGCAAGGAAATTCCTCTTGTCCAAGTACAGAAAATCAGTCATGATGGAGAAAACAAGTATTTGTTGCTTATGGATACGATTCGTGATCTGATTATCAGCGCCTTTGCCGTCGACAGTATGTGGTCGATTGTGGTGCGCGGTGGCATCTGGATCGTCATCGCGCTCATCATCATTGTCAGCGTCGACAATCCCAACGCCGATCTCCAAAGCAGCAAGCTCAAGGCTAACCTTGGCTTTTTCACTATGTTTTTACTCTTGTCTGGAGGTCTGATTTATTTACTGTTTGGCATTGGGAGTGCTTAGCACTTGGCAAAGCACTGAGCGATTAACAGACGCACGCGCAGTGAAATTTACAGGACTAGAAGGACTAGATACTCTGACGACGATTTTCCATGCCGAAGAATTTAACTCGATCACCCTTGAAGTAGAGCTCGATGTCTCCCAGTCCACCATTGCGATGCTTGGCGATGCGCAGGGTCACCGATTCACGCAGATCATCGTCCTTGCGGTACAAAAACATCACCACGTCAGCATCTTGCTCAATAGAACCTGATTCACGCAAGTCAGAAAGTTGCGGGGCTTTTTCACCTCGCTGCTCGACTGCACGAGAGAGCTGCGCTAGGGCCAACACCGGAATCTTGAGTTCACGAGCAATGTTTTTGAGACCTTGAGAAATTTCACCCACTTCTTGGACGCGGTTTTCGCGATTTTGACCATGAGCCAGCTGCAAATAGTCGACGATCAGCAGATCAATATTTTGCTCCATCATCAAGCGACGTGCCTTGGTGCGCATCTCATAGATACTAAGGCCTGGCGTGTCATCGATGAATAATTTACTCTCAGCCAAAACTCCCATGGCATCAGAAATCTTAAGGAAATCTTCTTGTGATAAGCGACCAGTTTTGAGTTTCCAGGCATCGATGTCTGCCTGACCGACCAGCAAACGATCAACCAACTCTTCCCGACTCATCTCGAGAGAAAAAATACCTACTTTTTTCTTAGCGGCGATAGAGGCATATTGGGCAATATTGACAGCAAAAGCAGTTTTACCAGTACCAGGGCGAGCTGCCAGGATGATTAAGTTTGAGGGCTGGAGGCCAGCCAACATGTGGTCGAGATCGGCAAAACCGGTTGGTAAACCACGCAGCTCGCCACCACTTTTCTGCAACTCATCAAGTCGATCAAAACTCTCAACTAAAGTTTGCTTGATTGGTAAAAAGTCTCGCCGCGCATGGGTTTGCGAAATAGCCAGCACCTGCTGTTCTGCACTATCCAGAATCTCGGTGACTTCTTTACTCTCGTCAAAAGCCAAGCGCCCCACTTCGTTGGAAAGCGAAATGAGTTCACGCTTCACGTATTTCTCTTTGACCATCAGTGCATAATTTTCGACATTGGCCGCAGTCGAGAGCAAATTGGACAGTTGACTAATACCTGATACACCGCCGGCGGTGCGAATTGTTTTGTCTTTGGTGAGCTGATCCTTGAGCGTGATGACGTCAATCGGCATACGCTTGTCGTACAGCTCCAACATGGCCGAGAAAATCACTTGGTTGGCTTTGCTATAAAAGGATTCTGGCTTCAAAACTTCAGAAGCCTTGATCATGGCGTCTTTGTCAATTAAAATCGCCGCCAACACTGACTGTTCAGCATCAAGATCGTGGGGTGGAACTTTTGGATCCATAGGTTTTTAGGTTAGCGATTCAATCGCCAAAGATGACAATCGCCGCCAAAGAAAAGATTCTTTAGCTACGACGCAAGACTACTAATTCCATTTCTTCGGGCAAGCGATCTTTTTCAATGACGAGCTTATCTTGGGGTTCTGGATTCATCCCAAAACTCTGTAAAAATTGCTCAAGGGGCTTAACTCTAGTATCACTCGGATAGTCACTGTCAGCATAATGCATCGGAATCACGATACTGGGACTGATGGCATTGGTGACTTTAATTGCCTCTTCTGTCATCAGTGAAAAGGGGCCACCTACTGGCAAAAATAAAATATCGACCATGCCAATTACATCAAGTTGTTTCTCATCAAGCTGGTGGGCCAAATCACCCAAGTGACAAATGGAGAGACCGTCAAGCAAAATCTTGAAAACGATGTTGCTGCCCTTCTCTGCTCCCTGGACTTGGTCATGAAAAGTCTTAGTGCCAAAAACTGAAATTCCACTCACCTCGTATTCTCCAGGAAAATCGATGATAAATGGCTTTTCGCGCTTACTTGTACCTTTGACCTTATCAGCGGCATTGTGATCTGGATGATTATGGGAAATCGTCACCACTTCTGCATTGAGTCGTGCGAGTGGAATTCCTACGACTTTGTCATCAAATGGGTCCAGCACTACTGAACCAACTTCACCTTTTAACTTAAAACAAGAATGTCCATGGTAGGTAATTTGCATAGGTTTCTCGTCCAAGTGTAGCACAAAATTTATTTTTGTGAGAATTGGCTCCGTGTTGGTTTGTATCGTCGAGCGAGTCGCTTCGATTTGGTAGACAAAAATTTACTCACATTGCTCCAAGACCATTTAAAAGTGCTGACTGGATAACTGAAATAATCATATTAGTTCTAAACAGCACTTTTATTGAGCGAGAAAAAGAATGTTTGCAATGAATTACCACTTCGTATCGTCGAGCGAGTCGCAGGAGCAATGTGAGTAAATTTTGACTTTTGTGTATAATTGCCTTAGGATATCCTCTCTCGTAGCTTTATGCGTAAAGAAATTTTAGTAGCAATTTTTGTCGGTGTTAGTCTGGGACTGATGATTACCTTTGGTATTTATCAGAATTCTGAACGAGCTAAAACTGGTCAAAACACCATCGCCGATCAACTCATCAATACACAAACCAGCACCCAGGCAGCTGAACTAATTGATACTCAATTAGTCATCAATAGCCCTGAAGAAGATCTGCTCACCAATGACGCTGAACTGATTGTTGCTGGCAGCGGCAATCCAGATAGTTTTCTCGTGGTCCTTGTCAATGATGAAGAACATATTAGTAGCACCGATGAATCAGGTAATTTTTCGGTCAAGGTCACTCTAACTGAGGGCGGGAATTTGATTGAAGTGGTTAGTCTTGATGAGGATGGTAAAAGCATAAGTAAGCAACGAAGTGTGATTTATGAAAAAACCAACGAATAGTCTACGACTTCTCACTCTTTTCGCAGCAACACTCATGGTGCTGATTCCCGCACGTTTCGTCAGTGCCGAAGAAGCCAGTGAAGCCGCTCAAACCGAGAATGAAGCTACCAACGAAAGTAGCACCATCGATACCATCAAAAAAGTCATTCAAGAAAAAAAAGTCGAACTTGGGAGTGGCACCGCTCGCTTACGCAGCAATCGCGCTTATTTGGCAAAAGTCGTTCGTGTTAGCGAAGAAACGCTCACTGTCAGTAATTACGCCGGCAACAAAATTATTCCCTTAGAAAAAGATGTAACCCAGCTTGAAAAATTGGGTAAAACTATTGCTGTCGATCAAATCGCCGTCGATGATTGGGTGGGTGTCCAAGGAGAAATCGTGGATGACAACCTCAAAATCAAGAAGGTTATGGTCTATGATAAGGATTTCACTCCCAAGGACAAAATGATTGTCGTTGGTTCGATCAGCTCACTGGGCAAAAATGACCTCAAGGTTCAGCCTCGTTCTGGCGACGAAGCAGTTAGCCTTTCTTTTGACAAAAACACTAAATTCCAAGATATGACTGGCAATGAAGCCACCGTTAGTGATTTTTATGAAGACCTTCAATGTCTCTTGGTAGCGTTTGCTGATAAAAACGGCAATTACGTTGTCAGCACTATTCGCGCCTTGACCAGCTTCGATGACAACTAACACCCTCATCTTCACTCGCCTCACTGCCCTCCAACACACCCTTAAACCCGGACAATGGCTACTGCTATCAGGAGCAAGCGATATTTTTTATTTCAGTCGGTTCAGAAGTAGTGTGCCTGCCACTGAGCGCAGCGTTTTTTTACTCATCGGTGCCAATCAAGCGCATTTACTCCTCCAAAATTTCCTGCCCATTCCCACTGATTTCTCAGGTTTTGTCAGTCAGGGTCACACCAGCCCTCAGAAACTTCATAACTATCTTGATGTGCTTCGTCAACAACAGTCAATGCAAGAGCTATTCATCGACGACAATGATTTGCGCGTCAGTGAATGGCTCGCCTTACAACAGTTACCTGGGGTGAAGCTTGCAACACTCTCACGAGAGCAGCTCTGGCAATTGCGCCAATACAAGGACGTACATGAACAGACCCAAATGCGCAATGCCATCAGAATCACCAAAAAAATTCTCTCCAGCACACTTAAGTCACTGAGGCTTGGACAAACAGAATTAGACATAGCAACCCTAATCAAGAGCCAGGTTTTGGCCATGCCAAACTGCGAATTGTCTTTTGACAGTATCGTCGCCTTCGATCAGCATAGCGCTCTCCCTCACCACCAACCTACCTCTCGAAAATTGCGTCATGGCAGCGTGGTTTTGATTGATATGGGAGTGAAATACCAAGGTTATTGCGCTGATATGACACGCACGATTTTTTGGCTTAATCCACAGGAAAAATCCCCGCTCACACCTGCGTTGCACAAGAAGCGCGCTCAGTTTAATCAAATACAAACAATCGTCAAAACAGCCTATCAAGCAGCAGCTGACTTAATTGATCGACCAAACATAACTGCTGGAGATCTGGATTTAGCGTGCCGACAAATTATCACAAAAGCCGGTTATGGCAATCAGTTCATCCACACCACTGGCCATGGCCTCGGCCTAGACATCCACGAGCCCCCTTCGCTTTATCACACCAACCCTACCCCACTTCAGAGCAGTATGGTGATTACCATCGAGCCTGGAATTTATCTACCTGGTGTATTTGGCTATCGATTTGAAAACACCCTCTTCATCAAGAACAAATCCGACAATGCTTGAACGAGAAAAACCACAAGTCCTCGTTTCAAGTGATGCTGTGGGCGTCTGCGGAACATGAAGTGATTTAATTTTAAACAAAGTCTTGTGGACCAAAGGGGAGTCGAACCCCTGACCTCTGCAATGCGAATGCAGCGCTCTACCAACTGAGCTATTGGCCCGTTTTCACTCAATATTGTATCACCCGCTCGACTGATGATTGAGGCAAATTGAGGCAAATTTAGCCAAATTCGACCAGATTTGACCAAAACCCCACCGTGTCCTATAATAGATCTCATGTCAAACAACAGCACTCAACCAGTAGCTGCTCATCATCACCACGCCTAGAGCGAAGGGGATGATTTTGTTGTGACAAAATGCAAAGCACACTCCCCTTCTTCAAGGGGATTTTTTGTAGCGCTACACCAGGCTAGCAAAAAACTTCCCAGTCAACTATGATAGCAAGTACCAAACATACATACACAAGAAAGAACTAAAAAACTATGAAAACTACCATACAAACTCTCAAGGGCTTCCGCGATTTTTTGCCCAGTGAAGCCAAGAAGCGTCAATATGTCGCTGCTAAAATTCAAGCAGTGTTTGAGCGTTTTGCCTTCGTGCCACTGATGACTCCTACGCTCGAGTATGCCAGCTTGCTCCTCGGCAAATATGGCGATGAAGCAGACAAACTTGTCTATACCTTCGAGGATCGTGGTGGTCGTCAGGTTGGTTTGCGCTATGACCAAACTGTTCCAACTGCCCGCATCCTCAGCCAGTATCAAAATGAACTCCCCAAATACTTCCGTCGCTACCAGATTCAAAATGTCTTTCGTGCTGACAAACCCCAGAAGGGCCGATATCGCGAATTTACCCAGTGCGATTGTGATATATTTGGTAGCACTAGCTCTCTGGCTGATGCTGAACTCCTCGCTACCATCGACGCAGTTTTCAAGGAATTAGGCTTCGCCAGTGTACAAATTGAAATCAACGATCGGCGCTTGCTGGTTGATGCACTTTCACCATTCACCACACCCGAAATTGATGTCTACTCCATCATTCAAAGCATTGATAAATTGGACAAACTAAGTCCCGAATTAGTCATCGAAGAACTCAATGAAAAAGGCCTCGCCCGTACCCAAGCTGAAGCAGTTATAAGCAAACTAGAAAAGATTGAAATATCAGAAAATTTATCAGATATTGTACAAAAAACTACCAAACTTGGTGTGACCCCCGCCACCCTCGTTTTCAATCCGAAACTAGCTCGTGGTTTGGATTACTACACTGGCCTCATTTTTGAAATCAAAATTCCCGAAATTAGTAACAGTTCTGTTGGTGGTGGCGGTCGTTATGATAAGCTGATTGCTGATCTCGCTGACTACCCCATGCCAGCAGTTGGGGTTGGCCTTGGTTTTGACCGCATCGTCGAAGCTTGTGAGCAGCTCGGCCTACTCCCCGACCAAACCGCTAGCGCTACGGTCATGGTCACCTATTTTGCTGATGACCAGGTTTCCCTAGACAAGGCTCTAGAAGTTACGATTGCGCTCCGCAAGGCGCAAATCGCCACTGAACTCTTTGTCAGTCCAGAAAAAATGGGCAAACAGTTTAAAAATGCCAGCGCCAAAAACATCCCCTTTGTCGTCGTCATTGGCGAAGAAGAGCTGCGCGCGGACAAAGTCACCCTCAAAGACCTCCGCTCTGGCAAACAAAGCCTACTAAGCATTGCAGAAGTGATCTCCGAGTGCTACAATAAGCCCCTTATATGAAACAAGGTATTCACCCAAGTAACTGGCACCATGACTGCACCGTCACCTGTAGTTGTGGCAACACATTCGTGACTGGTGGCGTCAAGCAAAACGTGCAGGTCGATATCTGCAGTGCTTGTCATCCATTCTTTACTGGTGAAATGAGATTCGTCGATCGTCAGGGTCGCGTTGATAAATTCCAGAAGAAATTACAGGTTGCTGCTGCAGCCGCTGCAGCCGCTGCTGCCAAAAGCACTAAGCAAACTCAAACCAAAGCTCCCGCTAAATCTTACAAACAGATCCTAGTTGAGAGCCAAAACGAGCTCAAGAAAAACAAAGCAGAAGCCACCGAGGTTGCTGCTAATTAGCTAAATCATTTAGAAAACACTCTCAAGTTTTGCTTCACCGCAGATCAAGAGTGTTTTTTTATAGCAAAAACACTACAATACAAACATAGCCAAGCGCTCATCTATGAATCAAGCATTTAACCCCTACGCAGCTCAGCTTGAGCAAATTGAGCAGCAGCTTGCTGCCAATCAGGAGCTCTTAAGTGACCCGGAGATGCGCGAGCTCGCTGAAGAAGAAATCAAGCAGCTCACCGCCGCCAAAACTTCTCTTGAAGAAGCTGCTACTGAGTTTATGAGTGGCCAGCAAAATGACGGCGCCAGCAGCGAAGACATCGCTGGCAGTGCCAATGCTATTATCGAAATTCGCGGTGGAGCTGGTGGTGATGAAGCCAAGATTTGGGCCAGTGATCTAATGCGCATGTATACTCGCTATGCTGCTACCAAAAACCTGAAAGTTGAATTGATTGATGATCTGGTTTTCAAAGTTAGAGGTCGAGTGCAATTACCTGTTTTCAGTGTCGATGCTGATGGCGAAATTCAAGATACGGGTGCCACAGAAACCGTGGCAGCGTACAAACTGTTTCGCTATGATTCTGGCGTTCATCGCGTCCAACGCGTCCCCAGCACTGAAGCAGCAGGCCGCATTCACACCTCCACTGCTTCGGTTGCCGTGCTGCCAGAAGTTACCGCGAGCGCGATTGAGATTAGAGAAGAAGATCTGGAATGGTCATTTATGCGCGCTGGCGGTGCCGGCGGTCAATCAGTCAACAAAACCAACTCCGCCGTGCGCTTAATCCATCTGCCCAGTGGCATCGTCGTCAATGCTCGTCAGGAACGTAAGCAGGCCCAAAATCGCCAAATTGCTCTCGAATTACTGAGAGCTCAATTGTGGCAAATTGAAGAGGAAAAAAAGCAAGCCGCCATCGGTGAAGCACGGAGCAATATCGGCCGAAACATGCGCGCTGAGAAGATCAAAACCTATAACTTCCCTCAAAGTCGGGTAACTGACCATCGTATTCACCATTCTTGGCATAATCTATTTGCCATTCTAGAGGGTGATCTTGATGACGTCCTGGCTACGACCAAGGCCATGATTGAGAGTGACATCGCCGGCACTGACGCAGAGAGCGATGAAGAATAAATTGAGGTAATTTTTCCTAAAACTGCTCGAGTGCTTTTTCCAACACCTCGTCAGCTTCAGTTTCGCGATCCTGGATGACTTCCACATCGACCGGTAAACCGTCATCATGAATCCACTCGCCACTTGGAGTAAGCCAGCGACCAACCGTAACGTGCAATCCGCCACCATTACTCAGCTCGCGACGGTCTTGGACCGTACCCTTGCCAAAAGTCTGCTCGCCAATGAGCTTGATCTTGGCATCATCGCGTAGTGCGCCTGCGACAATCTCTGAGGCTGAGGCGCTCCCTTTATTGACAAGCACCACTGTCTTGATTCCAGACAAACGATCTCTACCCGTAGTATTGTAGTTCTTGGTGCTATATTTAGATTTCTGACTCACGACGACGCCACTTTTGACGAAATCACTGGCAATATCAATCGAGACATCAAAGAAACCGCCAGGATTATTGCGCAGGTCAAGAATCAAGCCAGCCAGATTATTTCTGCTTAAGATCTGCTCAACTGCCTCATTCCACTCGCTCCAAGTGCGCTCGCCAAATTTACTCAAGCGCAAATGCGCAAAGGTGCGACCGTTTCGCTCGACAAATTCCAAAGTCACACTCTTGACGATGATTTCATCTCTCATCACTGAGATTTCTTGGGTACTATTGTCACTCTTGCGATAGATGGTCAGAATCACCGTCGAACCCTTAGGACCGCGAATATGTTTCACTGCTTCATCCAAGGTCCACTTAGTAGTGTCCTCATCCAAACCTTTGGCACTGTCTTTGACGTGGGCGATAATATCTCCGGCAAGAAGTCCGGCTTTTTCGGCTGGACTATCGACGAGTGGCGATAAGACACCCACTGCTCCATCGATGTAGGCCAACTCAATCCCCACTCCATAGAAACTCCCTGCCAAATCTTCTTCTGCCTTGGCATTATCCTCTGGAGGCAAATACATGGTATAAGGGTCACCCAGACCCCAGACCATCCCAGAAATCGCCCCATCCATCATTTTGACTGGATCGAGCTTGTCGGTTTCTAGATAGTCGCGCTCAAGTAGGCGCCAGACTTCCCAAAAAGTATCCAGCGAGGCCTCGGTATTGGTGGAATTGGTACTTAAACGATTGAGATTTTCAATTTTGGCTTGTTTGGCGAGTTGGTCAAAAAAACCAATTTGACGACCAAATAATTGGCCTTCGCTGGCATAGCGGAATCCAAGAATGAGACCCAAAATCACCAGCAACAAGCTCACGAGAGCGGTGCGAATAGTTGGCCAAATCCAAGGGTATTGTTTCTGCATGAGGTTCTCATTTTAAATGAGATCACACAAAAAAGCATTAGACAGTTTGAGTGAATGGCAACAAGGCGAGGTGACGAGCACGCTTGACTTCACTGGCGAGTTTTTTCTGCATTTTGGCAGACAGACCAGTTTTGGCTCGGGGCAAAATCGCTCCCTGAGCGGTAACAAAGCGTTTGAGTTCTTCAGCTCTTTTGTAGCTAAAAGTGTGAGCTTTCATGAGTTTTCCTTAACTATTTATTTCTTTTTGCGTATATATACGTGTAATTTTTACTAAATTTAAAATGGAATATCATCGGAAACATCTTCGACGGCTTCTGCCTCAGCAGGCATAGTCATCTCTTCGGCACCGGATTTAGAGCCACCGTTGTCCATGTCTTCATCGGCACTTCGACCATTACCACCGCGACCGCCACTCAACAACATCATGTTGTCGATAACAATCTCAGTGACCTTACGAACTTCTCCACTCTCAGTTTTCCAATCACGAGTTTGGATACGACCTTCGACATAGACCTTGTCGCCTTTGTGGAGTAATTGACCACAAATCTCAGCCAATTTGGACCAAGCGACAACATTGTGAAAATCAACCCGCTCTTGCTTGTCACCACCATCAGCAGGAGTCCAAGAACGATTGGTGGCTAAACCAAAAGAAGCAACGGCAGTGCTATTGGGGGTGTAACGAATATTGGGATCTCTAGTGAGATTGCCAATCAACATGACTTTATTGAGCGAACGAGTTGACATGTGTGCCTTTCTCTAAATGAGTATTGGTAATGTAGCGAACAGTATGCATGAATAAGGTTGCACGAAAGGTGATCTTTTTAGACTTCACTTGCATCAGTGGTTTCATCAGCAATGACGAGCAGATGGCGAATAATTTCGCGATGCAAAGCCAAATCTTGATCAAATGCTTGGACAGTACTGACGGGGAAATTTAAAACCATGTGTACATAGACTGCTTCAGCATAGGTTTTGCCACCCTGGCTAATGTTGTAAGCCAAGTGCTTGCGACCCCAGTCATCTTCTTTGACGACACTACCCTTGTGACGACCCACCAACTCGACAATTTCTTTTTTGAGACGAGACACGTCAGCATCCAGCATGTCGCCTGGAATCAAATAGGTCAATTCGTAATTCTTTGAGATAATCTCTTTAACTAATTTCATAGGCTCTCTTTGCAAAATTCGCGAGGCTCTGACACCGCCAGGGCTCTTGGATATTAGCGAATCTTCACTACTAATTATGGCTATTATAACAAGAAAGTGGCTACTTGCCAATCATAAATTCGACAATGTCGCCATCTTGCATCAGGTAACCACGTCCTTCCTGGCGCACTTTACCCACATCTTTGCAAGCCACCCAACCACCAAGCTGGATGAAGTCAGCAAAAGACACAATCCGAGCACTGATAAATTTCTGGCTGAAATCGGTGTGAATGACACCAGCTGCTTGTTGGGCCGTCATACCCTGCTTGATCGTCCAGGCTTTCACCTCAATCTCGCCTGCGGTCAAGAAACTCTGCAAACCCAAAGTCCGATAGGCCACTCTCGCCAATCGAGACAGACCACTCTCGGTAATACCTAGCTCGGCCATATACAATTCTTGGTCTTCATTGCCAAGTACTGCCAACTCACTCTCGATCTTGGCTGAAATCACCACGATTTGCTCTGCTCTCACTTGCAAGCGCTTGGAGAATTCAGCGATGATTGCGGTCGAATCACGCAAAGCAGTTTCATCGGCATTGATTGCAAAAATTTCTGGCTTAGTCGTCAGTAGACAAAGCTCCTTGGCGACCTGTTCTGCCGCTTCACCGTCGCAGATGGGACTGCGACCTTGCTCAAGTTGTTGTTTGAAACTCTCAATCACCTGAAAACGCAACTGCTCATCTTTACTAACGGTACCTTTGGGTGGTTTTTGCTTGTTCAGCGTCTCCAAATCAGCCAGCTGCAGCTCGGTGCGAATAATCGCCAGATCTTGCTCAGGATCGATGCTGCCCTCGCGTAAAACATTGGCGTCGCTAAAATGGCGCAAGACGTGACAGATAGCATCGGTTTGACGAATATTGGCGAGAAATTGATTACCTAGTCCCTCACCTTGACTGGCGCCTTTAACTAGACCAGCAATATCGACGAATTCGACCAGCGCATACTTAAGCGGTGGGAGTTGCGCTAGTTTCTCGCTCACCTTGGTCACTTCAGCCAGTGGCAGGAGTCGCTCATCCGGCACCTCAACTACACCAACGTTTGGTTCGATAGTAGCAAACGGATAATTAGCTGCCAGAGCAACTTGCTTTTTAAGCAGAGCGTTGAAGAGAGTTGATTTACCGACGTTGGGCAGACCAACGATTCCAATTTGCAGAGAAGACATGGGGAGATTATATCAGTAAACTCAATTCATTTAAGTAATGCTTGATTCTTTCTCGATCTTCTAAAGCTTTGTCACCTTTATAATAAATTTCAATCAATATAACTTTATTTATCGACTTAACATAGATATAAATCAGTCGCAAGCCTGACTTCGAGCCACCCTGTATGGACCTACAAGCAAATTTTTTTACTTTATGAGCAGCAGCTAATTCAGTCACACAACCTGGAATTACAAAACAAGCCTGATTATCAATCTTCTGTACGTGATGAAGTTCTATAGCAGCTTTTTTGAGAGTAATTAAGTCGTTGGGCAAAGTCCTAAAGCGCTTACTTAAGCGTTTAAAATCTTTCTTGAATTCTGGAACTTCCTCATAGATCAGCGTCATCAGCCACCCTTCGTGAAGTTTCTCCAGTGCGATAAAACACTGTTTCATAGTCCAAAAGTTCTCCTTGGCGGGCAGTAATCCAAGGAACGTCTTTGTGCGATAATTTGCTTAACTCAGTGGCAGTCATATCTGACAAACGCTCTAATTCACTATCTATGTGTTCTTTTTCTAAGCCAGAAATAAGTGATAAATCAGCTTTTCTTCGCGGTAGATATTTAACTTGAGGATAGCTAAAAAATGCACTTTTCACCTCTTCTATTTCTTCATCAGCAATCATCTGTTGGATAATCTTGGCAAATTCTACTGGAGTTGGGCCATGGTGGTTGCGGATATATTTTGCCCCAATTAACTGTCTTTCAAATTTTTCATAAAAATCAAAATCAATGAAATACAATAATTTATAAAGCACAGTCTGCCCAACATTGGGCTTACCACCAACCTTGTTTAAAATATAAAGCAGCACTTCTCTAAAAACAGTGGCTTTTTCTTGAGGAACACTAATGCGTAACGTTTTATCACCGTCATCAGAAGAGACATTGGTTTCTAACGCAACTTCAGAGAGCAATTGTAATTCTCCTTGCAAAAACCGCTCTAAGTCTAATTGAAAACGATCACAGATGGTTTGTACCTGAGAAATTGTGAGTTCTTTTTTACCAGATTCTAACAAAGCTAGAGTTGGACGAGAAACATCAAGTAACTTAGAAAACTGATCTTGAGTCAATTGGTATTGTTCGCGAATTCTTTCAAGCAACGCTCCGTACATACTAGACACATGCTATCAAAAGTAAAAACATTTGTCAACATATTTGTAAAAAATTTTGACAGAACAGTCTAATGACTACATCGCCACCAACATCACACCCACGGTACACAGCAGCGCTGCGATGAGCTTATGCCATAGATGATTATGCTCCTGCAAAAAGACTGCTGCCAACAACACCGTCAAAATGATATTGGTGCGCGCCACTACGCTCACTTGTGACAGCAGAGCACCTGTGCCTAGCGCTGCATAAAAAGTGACCACTCCAATCGAATACAAAACTGCATACAGCAGCAGGTTTTTATTAATTCTCTTAATCGCTTGCGGCAGCATCACTGTCGAACGCGGAAACAAAAACAACAAGGCAATTCCCGGCAAAATCGACATCATCGCTGCGAAGGAAATAGCATCATAGTGATAGATGATTTTCATGTCACTGATAACTGCAAAGGAAAACAGACTCGTCGCTATTAAAGCATACCAAGCTCCTGTACTAAAACGCAGTTTTTTGCCCTGTGAAGCAATGACAAGGATGGCAGATAAAATCAATGCCGCTCCCCCATACTGCCACATACCCAAACGCTCACCCAAAAACAGATAGGCACAAATCACCGTCACCAAGGCCCCTGCTCCACCCAGCACGATCATTTCCGAGGCTTCAATGAGTTTAATAGAACGAAAAAACAACACTGATCCAAGTGCATAAAGCAAAGTGCTAAGTAAAAACCATGGCCAAAGCTGCGCGAATAGTGGCCAAGCAAAACCCTGGCTTAACGCGAAGGGAAATACGATAAATCCCAAGATAAACTGGAAAATAATGGTCGAGGTCACTGGATCACTTTCCTCATCCTTCATTGCCAGGCGCTGAAAAAGGCTGGCAGTAGAAATTGCAATGACATTGATGAGAGTGATGACCAACCAAGACATGGCAGTAATTGTAGCATGGGAGGTATATAATTGGTTACTATGAATGAAACATTAGCAGTATGGGAAAGAATTAAAAAAAGATTTGGTATAAAAAGTGAAACTAAGCCTAAACCTGAAACAGTGGTTCGACCAATGGATCCAACAATTGCCGCTGCACTTAAAGGAAAAACCACTCTTCCTCCAACTAAAGAAGTTGCACAACCAATTCCTACTGATGGAAGATATATTGTATCTGGTCCAACTGCTAAGGGGTAACTTTTGCGTTTCTCGCTGAAAAATATCCTATAATTTTGCTTAATTTGCCTAAAAGTGCTATAATTTGACATAGTTGTTCAATTTCAGATTGGGTAGCTTTTGGTCTGGTAGCAAGCGACCTCCACCAGAAGTAATCCAAACCCAATCTGAAGAAAGGAGGTGCGAGATGAAAAAATTCTCAATCCTCCTGGCGGTACTCGTTGCCGCCAGCCTGGTTTTG
>CAITDX010000001.1 GCA_903891335.1 uncultured bacterium | reverse complement strand
TAATTTCACCTTTATAAATCCATACTTTAATGCCCACATAACCAGAACGGGTCTTGGCTGGAGCTTCGAAGTAATCAATATTTGCGCGCAAGGTCTGAGTGGGAACACTGCCTTGGAAATATTTCTCACTACGACTAATTTCAGCGCCACCAATACGACCAGAAAGTTGAATCTTCACTCCCTTGGCACCAGCAGCCATAACTTTTTCCATGGCTTGGGTAACCGCACGGCGGTGAGGGTAGCGAGCAAGGAGTTGAGAAATGATTTTCTCAACAACAAGCTTAGCACTTAAATCTGGTTTTTTGACTTCTTCAACTTTTAATTCGACACGGGCTTTATCACGCTTATCTTTGGCGACATTGACAATGCGCTCCACACCTTCTTTGACTTTTTCTAGATTAGATCCACCCTTACCAATCACCACACCTGGTCGTGCTACTGATAACACCACCAATAACTTGTTGATTGAGCGCTTGATCTCAATATCCACTAAACCAGCATTACCCAAGGTGCTCTCAAGATAAGCACGAAGCTTGTGATCTTCAAGAACCTTGTCGGAGTAGTCAGCTTTGGAAGCAAACCACAATGATTTCCAGGTGAAAATCCCGCCAGTTCTGAAATTGATTGGATTAACTTTTTGTCCCATAGAATTACTTCGATCCCTTTTTCTGACTTTGTATTAACTTACCAGCTTGACCTTTAGTGGCGGTTTTGACCTTCACTGCTTGACTCTTGCTTCGATCGAGCTTGATCGCGGCTTGAGATTTTTTAGCAGTTTCTTTCACTCCCACCTCTTCTTTAACCACTTCTTTTTCAGCATCAGCTGTGACAGTTGCTGGAGCAGTTTTGGCGGCACTGACTACTGGTTTAACATCTTTCTTAGTGCGCAAATCAATGCGAACATGACAAGTGCGTTTCAAGATGGTGTGAGCTCGACCACGGCTGACTGCGCGCCAGCGTTTGAGAGCAGGAGCATCATTAACCAAAATTTTATCAATTTCCAAATCAGCAATGTTTAAACCATAGTTGTTGGTGGCATTGGCAATTGCTTGACGTAAAACCTTGAGCAATAACACACTAGACTTGCGCTGCACCACTGCTAAGTGGTTGACCGCATCAGTCAGACTCATCTTTCTGATCACATCAGCCACCAGGCGAACCTTGCGGGATGTTTGTCGAGTGTTTTTCTGTTCTGCTTTAATTATCATGAGTAACCTTTACGTCTTAGCCAAGACTCTCTTCACGATCTTACCGTGACCACGGAAAGTACGGGTAGGAGCAAACTCACCCAATTTGTGTCCCACCATCATTTCAGACACAAATACTTCCACAAAATTCTTGCCTTGATGCACCAAAAAGGTGTGACCAACAAAATCAGGAGCAATCACGCAAGCGCGACTCCAGGTTTTAATTGGCTTATTTTCTCCAGCAGCTTTTTGAGCAGTCACCTTTTTCAAAAGCTTTGGATCGATAAATGGACCTTTTTTACTTGATCTAGACATATTTTATCACTTTTAATTAATTTTTAGATCGGCGATCTCTAACGAGATGGCGAGTAGACTTCTTAATACTTCTGGTCTTCTTGCCTGGAGCAATGTTCTTACCCCATGGAGACTTAGCGTGCTTGAGACCAACTCCAGAGCGACCTTCACCACCACCGTGGGGATGACTATCTGGATGCTGAGCAGTACCGCGGACACTGGGGCGAATACCCATCAAGCGTTTGCGACCTGCTTTACCAAGCTTAATACCTTTCCATTCTTGATTACCAACCCGACCAACAGTAGCGAAACATTCTAAACTAATCAAACGCTGCTCTTTGGATGGCAAAGCCACGATGGCGTATTTGCCTTCTTTTGATTGGATGGTTGCGCCAAGACCGGCGCCGCGCACAATTTGTGCACCCTTGCCTGGCAATAGTTCCAAGTTGTGGATTTCCACACCAATAGGAATGTTTTTGAGTTGCAAGGCATTACCAACTCTAATTTCGGTTTTGCTATCGGCGACAATTTCTGCACCAATTTCCAAACCTTCTGGAGCAATGATGTAACTTTTCTCACCGTCTTTGTAAAAGAGCAAGGCAACATTGGCACTGCGCATTGGATCATATTCAATTCGCTTCACGATTGCTGGGATACCCAACTTGGTGCGGCGAAAATCAATGACGCGCATTTTTTTCTTGACACCACCACCACGATGACGCATAGATATATGACCAGAGGCATCTTTGCCTTGGCGCTTTTTGTGGCCTTTGGCTAAGAGTGATTTTTCTGGCTTACCCTTGTGCAACTCACGACGATCGATATCTAAGCGATGTCTTCGTCCGGCG